>CAZUYV010000166.1:0-4556 GCA_964624435.1 uncultured Micavibrio sp.
ATCGCGCGTTTGTAATGGAAATGAATGTCGGCAACGATCGGCACCGTCACTTCAGGAACAATCAGTCTCAGCGCAGCGGAGGATTCTTCATCGGGGCACGAGACGCGCACAATATCCGCACCCGCTACTTCGAGTGCGCGGATCTGGTCGATCGTCGCCTGCACATCGGATGTCAGGGTGTTGGTCATGGATTGCACCGTGATCGGCGCATCGCCACCCACAGGCACATTCCCCACCCAGATTTTCCGGGAGGTTCGCCGCTGAATGGTCCGCCAAGGACGTATTGAATTGTGATCCGCGCTCATGGGAGTTAAGTAGCAAATCGCGGCCAAAAGTCCAAGGATTTGAAGGATTTTTCGATTTATGTTTACATAATTAATATATTTTGCTAAGGCAATTCCATGAATGAGCAAAGTTCAATATGGGATGTCGATTATTCTGCATCACCCTCACGCTACGACCTCCGCCCCGCCGTCAAGGCGATCATGGCGGCAGAAAACTGGCTGCTGAGCCGTCAGCCAGATCAAAAGCTGGTCATTATAATCGGCGAATCTCATGGCCACATCATCCCGAGTTTTTTGCAGATGGCGGTTTTAAAAGCACATCTTGAACAACGAGCCGCCCACCCCTTCGCTTATGGCTGTGAGCAAGTGCATGAAATGGTTACCCACTATATACCAAGCCTATCCGCAGAAGATGACCCGGACGGTCGATTGGTCATGGCATCCTATAATTCAGACACAGAAAATAGCCAAAGCTTTTGGGAACATAGGGCCCTCTTCGGCTTATGCCTTAGCCACCACATCTCCGTTTCATTCAATGATGTTTCTTACTTCACAACATTCGATGCGTACCCGAATGATGATCTCAGATCTATTATCGATCAGGCGGACCCACTTACGAGACAACTTGTCGTAGAGCAATTTCCACATCTTGTGGGCAAAGAAATACTACGCATGCATGAAAAAAATGGTCCCGATCCTGAAGGTATGGCCCTTAGCAATGCAGCGATTGTCAAAAATGCAATTGAACATATAGAACGCACACAATCACAGATTTACATTCAACAATGCGGCGTTTCCCATGTCATGGGGGAAACTCGTAAAACACGTGACTTCAAATATGAAGACAGTTTAACCGCCCTATTCTTTAAGCAGGGATTTTCAGTTCTTCCGGTTTTTCCGTTCTATGAAGCTTGGCATCACCACCTACCGACTGAATCACATGGGTCTTTGAAACGTGCTGTAAAAATTACGGGCATGGATCAAGGGAATGGCGGCAAACGGCATAACGAAGTTTTCTTCGATGTTATGCGCAGGACGGTGAATCGGGCATCCGAATATAATTTTTAAAGGAAAAGTATGATGAGTTCTTCTAAATTATCCATAGCCCTGCCTTTTGAAATATCGGCAACGGCGCATGAAAAGATGACGCTTGATGACTTTAACAATGCGTATACCGAACTGTGCAAGAGGGTTGCAGAACTGTCCATGACGATCGATGGCGGATACCCCATCCCCATGCATCATACAGGCCTTTACAATGCCCTCAAAGATCGCGCCGCGCTTGGAAGAACCATGCTGGCCAAGATTGAAGAAGATTCCAAACATCATTACTGGCCAAAAGATGACCTCGCCGATATGGCCGAAATCATCGAGACCCAGCTTTGTATTGATTACGACGCCTTAAAGGGCCTGGAAGTCAGTTATCCCCATCTGCGGCAAAGAACAGGCCCGTCATGACAGATGATTTCCTCTCACTCCTGAAATCTGCTTTTGACAATGCAAACGACACAGAAAATAGTTTGCAGGATCATATTGATTATTATGCAGATCTGGGCGAAGAGATCATCGTCCTTATGGACAAGGTTGAACTGTGTGAAAGCGAGTTCACGGAAGTTGATGTAAAAAACCTTTACACGCTGCTGCGTGACCGGGCTGTATACGGGGAAGTCTTGTTACATTCCATTGCCGTCCATTTTGCCCAAAATCTGGCGTTGCCCCATCCCCGCGAAACAATTCAGGAATTGTCTAAAAACGTCATGCATAATATTGCACAGGATGGCGCCCTGCGTGCACAACTTGCGAAAAGTTTTGACACTATAAGTTTTCCATTAAAATAGCGGAACCAATCATTATTCATGTTGTTGGTATGACATGACGGCAATCGATCCGGGAGTTTACTTCCGATTGTTCGATAGCCCGAAATCGGAACCCCGCCCTCTGTTGATAAAACAGGACGGGGTTTCCTTTTATTCCAAAGCAGATGTTGGGGTTTTTACCGGTGCCGCAGCCACGGGTTTTTTCTCGGCAGGCATCGGCACCTTGGCAAGCGCGTCAGCATCAAGCGGAACTTTGCGCTTCACCTGCGCCAACTCACCAATAGGCGCCACCGCCTTGCCATCGACCTTCACGCGGATACCACCGGCGTTTCCGGTAGACAGGATCAAGCCGGGTTCATTAGGCACTAGATAAATGTCGCCGGGCTTCAACACCTGACGCAGGATCGCGGCACCATCGCCATTGCGAATTTCAATCCAGCTGGCATCGGTGATTTCGAGTTGAATTCGGTTGCCGGCCTTTGGCGTCTCTGAAGCCGCTTCTGCGCCCTCTGTCGGTGCGGCGGTGGCTCCATCCGCAGTCTTCTCAGGTGTCGTCGTGGTTCCAACCAATGAGGGGGCTTCGTTCAATTGCGATTTGGTCAATGTGTCCGGCACAGGTTCAATATTCAACGCGCCGCGATCCGGGAGAACGAGAAAAGAAATAAAGCCGACCAGCACCAGAAGGCCAAACACCGATGCACCGATAACCGCAATCCCTGGCACCTTGCTTTCAGAGGCCGGAACAGGAAATGCGAGGTCTGGGCGTTTTTGTTTGCGGCCGACCGATTGCTCCTTGAACAGGTGAACCATCTTGTCGCCATCGAGACCCAGATATTCGGAATAAGACCGTACGAACCCGATGGCATACACGCGGCCCGGCAATTTGTGAATTTCGTTTTCTTCAAGTGCTTCAAGCTGTGAGGCACGAATACGCAGGACCTGTTCGATCTGGAAAAGGCTCTGCCCATAATGGCGGCGCGTACGGCGCAAAATCTCCCCCACCGGCATATCGGTGTGGAAGTTCAGATCCAGTTCGTTCTGAGGTTCCTGTGACTCGCTCATGATCACTGCACTTTACGGGAAAACCGCGCAAGGTTCCAGTGGTAAGTCCTGTAATTTACGCGGCTTCTTCAAGCCCATAGGCTGTGTGAAGCGCGCGTACGGCAAGTTCGAGATATTCACGGGCGATCAAAACCGAAATCTTGATTTCTGACGTTGAGATAACCTGAATGTTGATCCCCTTCTCCGCCAGCGCGGCAAACATCGTTTGGGCGACGCCAGCGTGGGACCGCATACCGATCCCAACCACGGAAATCTTGGTGACTTCCTTATCGGTACGGATTTCAACTGTTTTGAGTTCCGGTGATGCACGCAGGATTTCGATAGCCTTATCAAGCTCCGTTTCCGGCACCGTAAAGGTCATATCCGCCGTGGTTCCATCGGCCGAAGAGTTTTGCACAATCATATCGACGTTGATGTTGCCGACAGCCAGCGGTCCGAAAATCTTGGCGGCAACGCCCGGTACGTCTGGTACGTTCATCACGGTAACTTTTACTTCGTCCTTGGTAAAGGCAACGCCATTCACAACATGCTGTTCCAAAATATCTTCCTCCTTCGTCACCAGCGTCCCCGGCAAATCACTGCCGATCGCTTCGTCAAAACTTGATAGAACCTGCACCGGCATGTTCTGCTTGTACGCCATCTCCACCGAACGGACCTGCAACACCTTGGCACCAAGCGAAGCAAGTTCCAGCATCTCTTCATAACTGATACGGGAAATTTTGCGCGCTTTGGGCACGATGCGTGGGTCTGTCGTGTAAACGCCATCAACGTCGGTATAGATATCGCAGCGATCCGCTTTTAACGCAGCGGCCAATGCCACCGCCGTTGTGTCCGATCCGCCCCTCCCCAGGGTTGAAATCCGGTTGGTGGATGTTACGCCCTGAAAACCGGCAAGTACGCCAACTTCCTTGGCCTTGAGCGATGCAATCATCGCCTCTGTATTGATGTCTTCGATCCGTGCCTTGCCGTGCACCTCATCGGAAATAATCGGCACTTGCCAGCCCATCCAAGACCGGGCGGCAATTCCGCGTTTCTGCAGAGCGATGGCCATCAGGCCGGCCGTTACCTGTTCACCGCTTGCAACCACGGTGTCATATTCGCGGGCATCATGGACCGGGCTTATCTGCCGGCAATAATCGACTAGCTGATTTGTCACACCGGACATGGCGGAAACCACCACGGCGACTTCGTGGCCCAAAGCCACTTCGCGCGCGATCTTGTCGGCCGCCAGCTCGATCCGCTGCGTATCCGCCACCGACGTTCCCCCGAATTTTGCAACGATCCGTGCCATAGAGTAAAAAATCCCCGCTTGCGCGGGCCCAATTAGAAGATTAAGTCATGTATCTATGCATACTGTAGACGCAAAAGAAATAGGCATTTTCGCCAAAGATTC
>CAZUYV010000167.1:0-4521 GCA_964624435.1 uncultured Micavibrio sp.
AAAATATGGTCCTTTTCCAAAATCCCCTATTTGGGTTAAAATTGCTTTAACCTTCCTGCTGTAGGCTTAAAAATACCATGTTCTGGAATAAGAAAAACAAGGCCAAATCGGCCAAAACAGCCACTCCTGCGGGTTCCGATAAAAATCGTGAGCCAATGACGCGGGAACAGATCATTGCACAGGCCAAGGCCAATATGGCAACGGCGCGGGCGGAGATCGGTGATGAAACGCTGGAGAAGATCAAGGCCGCGATGCTGAAAAAACAGCAATCCGCGATCGAACAGGCCAAGGCCACAATCAAGGCCACCGATACTTTGGAAGTGCGCGATCATCTGCGCACGATGATCCGCGAAGAAAAATAATCTATCCTAGGCTATACCCATGATCAGCTTGATCATCAAGCTGATGACAAAGAGGGTTGCAAACCCGCCGCACCAGAGCGCAACAAACCACAGCCATTGTTTTTTCTTTTCGCTAATAGGTTGGCGCATCGGTCGTTTTCCCGCGGAAAATGTAATAGCACCAGCCCGTATAGGCGAGGATGACAGGCAACATGATTGCAACACCGACCAGCATGAGGGAAAGCGATTCCGGCGCGGCCGCAGCTTTCCAGATCGTCACATCATAAGGAACGATATTGGGCCAGATGCTGACGGCGAGGCCCAGATACCCCATAAAGAAAATGCCGAGACTGCACAGGAATGGAATGTAATCTCTCTTCGTGTTGGCGTTATGAAGTGAGCGCCAGAGGCAGATAAACAACAGACCTGTCAGGCCCGGAATAGGGAGAAGATAATAAATGTTGTTGCCGCCGAACCAGCGTTGGTCGAGATCATTTTCCAGGAACGGAACCCAGAGACTCACAATCGCCATGAAAAGGATCACGTATAGGAAGATATACTTGGCGCATTTTCGGCTCCATGCCTGAAGATCAGAATCGCTCTTCATATAAAGCCATGTTGCACCGAGTAGGGCATAGCCGAACACAATGCCAATACCTGTCATAATCGAAAAACCAGAGAGCCAGTCGAACGAGCCACCGGCAAAGGCACGCCCTTCTACCGTAATACCCTGAACAAGGCCGCCCAGTATAAGGCCCTGCATAAAGGCTGCGCCGAGCGATCCAAAATGGAAAGCGTAGGTCCACAAAGTTTTCGATGTATCGGCCTTAAAACGAAATTCGAAAGCCACCCCTCGGAAGATCAAACAGATTAACATCAGGATAACCGGAACATAAAGCGCTGGCATAATGATGGAATAGGCGAGTGGGAAGGCTGCGAACAATCCACCACCGCCCAGTACCAGCCATGTTTCATTGCCATCCCAGAACGGCGCGATAGAATTGATCATCCGGTCGCGTGCCTTATCGTTTGGCGCAAACGGCGTCAGGATGCCGATGCCGAGATCGAACCCATCCAAAAGAACGTAAAGAAGAACCGCCGTGGCGATAATGCCGCCCCAGACAAGGGGTAGGTCTATGAAGTTTTCAAAAGAGAACATTATACTTTTCCTCCTTCTGATGCGTTTTCATCGCCCAAGATTGCGGGGTCTTCCATTCCATGCGATCCGTAGGTGTTCTTCTTGTCGCTTGCTTCCGTCAGTTTTTGCGGCCCTTTGCCGATCAATTTCAGGATGTAATAACTGCCCATGCCGAAAATGAAGATGTAGGAAACAATGAAAATCATCAGCGACAACGCTATATATTCCGGCAACACGGGCGATACAGCTTCGGATGTGCGAATAACGTTATAGGCTACCCAGGGTTGTCGACCGACTTCGGTGACAAACCAACCGGCGAGGATGGCCACAAATCCGGCGGGTGTCATCAAGGCGACCCACCCATGAAACCAACGCGCCTCAAACAATTTCCCGCGCCAGTGCAGGAACGCACCTATCATCGCGGTGAGCAGCATCAGAATGCCGATGCCAACCATCACACGGAATGACCAGAAGACAATCGCAACAGGCGGACGATCTTCCTTTTTCCATTCCTTCAGGCCCTTGATTTCCCCATTACGATCGTGTGTGAGGATAAGAGATGCGGCCTTGGGAATTTCAACAGAGTATTTGGTTGTTTCAGTTTTTTCATCCGGCCATCCGAACAGGCGTAAACCAGCTCCCTTTTCGGTTTCCCAGATACCTTCCATTGCTGCGACCTTTGCGGGTTGATGCTTTAGGGTATTAAGGCCATGAAGATCACCCACCGCGATTTGCAAGGGTGCCACGATAAATGCAAACCAGACGGCCATGGACAGCATAATACGGGCATGATCAATGTGCTTCTTTTTCCAGAGGTAATAGGCCCCGATTCCACCGATCACGAAACATGTCGTCAGATAGGCACCGAACACCATATGGACAAGACGATATGGGAACGAAGGATTGAAGATGATCGCAAGCCAGTTTTCAGGATAGAGAATACCATCGTCGCCAACGATGTGGCCCTGTGGCGTTTGCATCCAGCTATTGGCGGACAAAATCCAGAAGGCGGAAACGAGAGTGCCGAGTGCCACAATCACCGTAGAGGCAAAATGCATTTTCGGTGACACGCGGCCCCAGCCAAACAACATAATGCCAAGAAACGAGGCTTCCAAGAAAAACGCTGTCAGCACTTCATACCCTAGAAGGGGGCCGATGACATTGCCCACGCGGTCGGAAAAGACGGACCAATTTGTACCGAACTGGTACGACATGACAACACCGGAGACAACGCCCATCCCGAAACAAACGGCGAAAATTTTGATCCAGAATTTATAGAGCTCCTGATAGACAGGCTTCTTGGTTTTCAGCCAAAGCCCTTCGACAACCGCGAGCCAGCTTGCGAGTCCGATGGTGAAAGCCGGAAACACGATATGAAAAGAAATTGTGAAGGCAAACTGTATTCGTGCCAATAACACAGGATCGAGTGCAGTCAGGAATTCGGGCATATTTGGCCCCCTTTTCAATATTGACGCCATGCAACAAATACGCCTCTTTTTGTCACTTTTCAATGGTCCTTAACCTATTTTGGTTTAAAATAAACATGACCAATTCGGTGCTGATTCTTTAGGAGAAACCAATCCATGCCTGTCTATAATGCCCCTCTCGCGAACATGAAATTTGTTCTGCACGATGTACTTGGCGCAGAGAAACTATCTGCACTGCCGGGCTATGAAGATGTCAGCACAGACCTAATTGATTCCATTCTCGAAGAATGCTCCAAGATGTGTGAAGGGGTTTTGTTCCCGATCAACCAGTCGGGCGACAAAGAAGGATGCCATTGGGATAATGGCGTTGTCCGCACACCAAAAGGATTTAAAGAAGCCTATGATGCGTTTGCGCAAGGCGGCTGGTGTGGCGCGACGTCTGATCCGCAATATGGCGGGATGGGTCTGCCCCTGACTGTCGGTATGGCGCTGCAGGAAATGATCTGTTCTTCCAATATGTCGTTCGGCATGTATCCGGGTTTGTCGGAAGGCGCGTATAACGCGCTCTATCTGCACGGTACGCAGGAACTCAAAGATATCTATCTGCCGAAAATTGTTTCCGGTGAATGGTCCGGCACAATGTGCCTCACCGAACCGCATTGTGGAACCGATCTTGGTTTGATCAGAACCAAGGCCGTTCCGAATGGCGATGGTTCTTACAACATCACCGGTACCAAAATCTTTATCTCGGCGGGTGAACATGATCTGACCAAGAACATCATCCACCTTGTATTGGCCAAGCTTCCCGATGCGCCGGAAGGTGTGAAAGGCATTTCCTTATTCGTTGTGCCGAAATACCTGCCAGACACGATGGGTGTCAATGCCGTGACCTGCGGCTCCATCGAACACAAGATGGGGATCAAAGGCTCCGCCACCTGCGTTATCAATTTTGATACCTCAAAGGGTTGGCTGGTGGGCGAGGCACATAAGGGCCTTCGCGCCATGTTCACCATGATGAACACTGCGCGCCTTGGCGTGGGTATGCAGGGGCTTGGCATTGCCGAAGTGTCCTATCAGAATGGGTTGGCCTATGCCAAGGAACGTTTGCAGATGCGCGCCCTTGATGGGGTGAAGGCTCCGGATAAACCGGCAGATCCGATTATCGTTCACCCGGATGTGCGCCGCATGTTGCTGACGTCGAAAGCTTTCACCGAAGGTGCGCGGGCTCTGTCCTATTGGGTTGGTATGGCGCTCGATACATCTGAAAAACATGCGGACCCTGCGGTGCGCGAAGAAGCCGATGATCTTGTGGCCCTGCTTACGCCGATCATCAAGGCATACCAGACGGATATGGGATTTGAAGTAGCCAACCACGCCATTCAAATTCACGGCGGACATGGTTACATATGGGAGTATGGAGTCGAGCAATATGCCCGTGATGCCCGCATCGCCCAGATCTATGAAGGCACGAACGGGATTCAGGCACTCGACCTCGTTGGACGCAAAATGGGCCAGAATATGGGCCGCCTTCTAAGGCGCTTTTTCCACCCTGTTAGCGACTTTATTGAACAAAATCAATCAGATGCTGCTATGCAAGAATTTATCTTCCCGCTTG
>CAZUYV010000168.1:0-4493 GCA_964624435.1 uncultured Micavibrio sp.
TTGGCAACGGCGTTTTCGCCTTCCAGAACCTGAACGACAACCGGTTCGGATGTCATGAAATCCACCAACTCGCCATAGAATGGACGGGCAGCATGAACTTCATAGAATTTCTCGGCTTGGGCCCGGCTCATCTTGATACGGCGCTGGGCAACGATGCGAAGTCCGGCATCTTCAAATTTTTTGTTAATAGCGCCAGTCAGGTTGCGGCGCGTGCCATCTGGCTTAATGATGGAAAAGGTGCGTTCTAATGCCATAATAGTCCTCTATTGTCTTATTCGTGGTAAATGTGGGCCTCTTATAACCACGCCCCCTCCAAGACACAAGCCCTTTCACAGACCCAATAACCTGTCACTTATCCACAAAAGAAAGCATGCGCATATTAGCAACTTATAAGATTCTTAAGTTGTAAGCGCGAAATAATATTTTACCCTTGAATCGACAGGAGATTGTTTGTTAGCATTACTCCAACGCATTGATGCCTTCCTATTTTTGCATAGCACCATCTGCGCCCGCGTATAATGACATAACTGCGTTTTGATCTGTATTTGAGGGGGTACTGGTCTTTGAGAAATATAAATTTAGTTCGTAAGCGTTTATATGAAATCTTCGGGGACAACTGCGATAAAGTGGTCACCCGAGCAAATTTTGAAGAAGCGAACAAATTGCGTGAACTCGCTGAAAAGGGCGTTGAATACGCCACCCCTTATGCCCAATACATTGCCAAGGAACTGGGACTGAATGGTAACGCCATTCAGATAGGCCCACAAAAAACCCTCGGGCGCATATTCGAAAAAGCCATCGGGAAATTTGACGGAAATCTTGATCATATAGGGGATGTTGGTCGCTTGCGCGGACTGCTCAATGGTCCTGAAGATGTACTCGAACTTCGCAGAATGTTCGGTGTGCGCCGTGGTAGTACATTCAATCCAATGCACGTCGACAACCATGTAACTGTTGGTAGCGTTCAGGACTATTTCTGGGAGCCAACAAAAACAGGCCGCATTGCTTTCCACGTGAATCTCGATGTCACTGTTTCCGGCGGGCAATCTGTCGGGATTGAAGTTCAGTTCATTGATAAAAATATGCTGGAAACGGAAAGAGCAACACACATCAATTATCAAAAGGCCTGCGCGATTGAACGCACAGCCTGCAAAGAAAACCGTGAACCGACGAAAGAAGAAAAAGTGGCCATGGATAAATACTACGAAAGCAATCGTAGCGTTTACCTCGCTGATGCGTTGAATTACGGGTACTACGATCTAAGACGTCCGGATTTAAGATTGATAGTCCCTGAGATACCGCACCTCAAAATAGCCTAATTAAAAGCCCGCTCAGTAGCAGGCTTTTTGTTCATTAACTCATTAATTTTAATAATTATGTAAATAATATTTGCTTTTTGATCGTTTTTCACCTAAATTAAAGAACTTCAAAAGGAGATACTAATATGAGCGCTTTTAAACAGCCAAATGCATGGGAATTTCTCGGCACACGATTAGCGACCGCAGAAGATATTGCTTATTACGATATGCTGCAGTCACATCTTGGCACAGATAAACTTGAGAGACCTGAATTTACGGTCGGAGACAAATTGGCAAAATTCGGATCACAGCGGGACGCTCATGAAGCTGCAACCCGCACCCTAACTGGCGCAGAAGTCCGGTCATACTTTCAGGCAGCGACTGAAAACTCTAAAGGCTATCAAATTCCTGCGTTAAAACAGGCTGCACAAGCCTTGGGCCTTGATCTTAATATGGCCTAAGCCACCTAACGGCTTCCGATTGATTTTTCCAAAGCGGCCAGCGCATCGTTGGCCGCTTCTGCATTTGGGCCCCCGGCTTGGGCCATATCCGCCCGTCCGCCACCCCCGGAGCCGCCCAAAGCGGCTGAGCCTACCTTGACCAGTTCCACGGCGCTGATGCGCTCACTCAAATCCTTGGTCACGGCAACGACGATAGAGGCTTTGCCGTCTTCCGTGGCGATCAGGGCAACAACGCCCGACCCCAGTTTCTTGGTGAAATCATCCGCCATTGGCTTTAAGTCCTTGGCCGGAAAGTCTGGCAGGACCTTCCCCAGGAATTTCACGCCGCCAATATCCTTGGTATCATCGCCGCCGGAAGGCCCCGTCCCACCGCTCGCCAATTGGCGACGCAGGTTGGAAATTTCCTGTTCCAGTTTTTTCTTGTCATCGACCAATGATTTTACGCGCGCTGGGATATCCGATGGTCCGGACTTCAACGTCGTCATCACTTCTGTAATCAACGCTTCTTTTTCGTTCACGTGATCGAGCAGAGCCTTACCGACAATCGCCTCAATCCGGCGAACGCCCGCCGATACCGCGCTTTCCCCGATAATTTTAAACATGCCGATATCGCCGGTGCGCTTCACATGCGTGCCGCCACAAAGTTCGACCGAATAAGGGATGTTCGATCCCGGTGTGCGCGGTGTTCCCATCGAAACAACACGCACTTCATCATCATATTTTTCGCCGAACAAGGCACGGGCGCCGGAATCAACGGCTTCATCAAGTGGAAGAACACGGGTTACCACTTCGGTGTTGGCACGGATCTGCTCATTCACCTGTTCTTCAATAGAGCGCAATTGCTCCTGCGTAATTTGGTTTGGTTGCGAGATATCAAACCGCGTGCGGCCTTCATCCTGTAACGATCCTTTTTGCGCGATGTGATCCCCGAGCGTGAGGCGCAGGGCTTCGTGCAAAAGGTGCGTGACGGAATGGTTTGCCTGAATGGCATCGCGGCGTTTCATATCAACGCGCAATTCTACGCCTTCGCCCACACTGATCTTGCCCTTCGATACCTTACCGATATGAACCCAGAGTTTTCCAACCTGCTTCTTGGTGTCGGTCACATCAAATGCATCACCGGCCGGCGTCAGCATAATACCGGTATCGCCCACCTGCCCGCCACTCTCAGCGTAGAATGGGGTCTGGTTGACGATAATAAAACCTTCTTCGCCGATTTTGAGTTCATTCACTTCTTTACCATCCTTAACGATGGCAAGAATTTTTCCTTCAGCCGACGTATCGCGGTAACCGAGGAATTCTGTAGGGCCGAGTTTATCAAACAGTTCAAACCAGATTTTTGATGTCCCGGCATCGCCAGATCCAGCCCAGCTTTTGCGTGCTGTTGCCTTTTGCTGCTCCATCGCGTTTTCAAAACCGGCCATGTCAACATCGAGCCCCTTGGCGCGCAACGCATCGGCGGTCAAATCAACCGGGAATCCGTAAGTGTCATAGAGTTTGAACGCGACATCACCGGAAAGCTTTTGTCCGCTGCCCAATTTCGATGTTTCGTCATCGAGCATTTTGAGGCCGCGATCCAATGTCTTTTTGAATCGGCTTTCTTCATTCTTCAATGTTTCAACGATCAAGCCTTCGGCGCGTTTCAATTCCGGATAGGCCTGCCCCATCGAGGCGAGCAGTGTCGGAAACAATCTGTACATCAACGGCTCTTGCGCACCGAGAAGGTGGGCATGGCGCATACCGCGGCGCATGATACGGCGCAGAACATAACCGCGGCCTTCATTCGATGGCATCACACCATCGGCCAGAAGGAATGAGGCGCAACGAAGGTGATCGGAAATAACGCGGTGGCTTGGTGCCTGCGCGCCATCGGGCGATACGCCGGTCAGGTCGGCTGAATGTTCAATAATCGAACGCAGCAGATCGATATCATAGTTTGATGTCTTGCCCTGCATCAGGGCCGACATACGTTCCAGCCCCATCCCCGTATCGATGGAAGGTTTTGGCAATGGTTTGCGATTATAACCGCCATTGCCATCCGGTTCCTGTTCGAACTGCATGAAAACGAGGTTCCAGAATTCGAGGAAGCGATCGCCATCCTGATCCGGTGATCCCGGAGGGCCACCCGCAAGCTTGTCACCCTGATCATAGAAAATTTCCGAACATGGACCGCATGGCCCGAAATCACCCATCATCCAGAAATTGTCGTTGGTCGGGATGCGGATAATCTTGTTATCAGGAAAGCCCGCGATCTTGCGCCATAGCGCCGCGGCCTCTTCATCCGATGTATGCACGGTCACCAGAAGTTTTTCCGGGCTCATGCCGTAATTCTTGGTGATTAGTTCCCACGCATTCTTGATCGCCTCTTCCTTGAAATAATCGCCGAAGGAAAAATTCCCCATCATTTCAAAAAAGGTGTGGTGGCGGGCGGTGTAACCGACATTGTCTAGGTCGTTGTGCTTGCCGCCGGCGCGCACGCATTTTTGCGCAGTGGTAGCGCGGCTATAAGGGCGTTTCTCCGCTCCGGTAAAAACATTCTTAAACTGGACCATGCCGGAATTGGCAAACATCAGGGTCGGGTCGTTCTGGGGAACCAGCGGGCTGGACGGCACATGAGTATGTCCCTTCCCTATAAAAAAGTTCAGAAATTCGCTACGGATATCATTTACCGTTCTCATGGACAGACCCTTGGTTTATAAGTATTTGTAAGATCATCATTCTTCTCAAAAACCGG
>CAZUYV010000169.1:0-4447 GCA_964624435.1 uncultured Micavibrio sp.
GGATCACGGCTTTATCCGCGCCGATCTTCCTGATATCAATGACTTTGGTGGCAATCATAACGGGACGCAATATAGGCTGCGCGCCCAAAGGTCAAGCTTTTGAGAAGGACAAAACCATGGGTAATCCGCAAAAAATTCCGGACTTGAACCAACGGCCGATAGACCGCTTGCTCCAAATCATGGCTGCCTTGCGCAATCCCGATGGTGGCTGCCCATGGGACATAGAACAAACCTTCAAGAGTATCGCGCCATACACGGTCGAAGAAGCTTACGAGGTCGCTGACGCCATCGAACGCGGCGACGTTAACGAATTGAAGGAAGAACTCGGCGATTTGCTGCTGCAGATTGTTTTTCACGCGCAGATGGCAGATGAACAAAAATTGTTTTCCTTTGAAGATGTAGCCGCCGCGATATCAGACAAGCTTGTATTCCGCCACCCGCATGTGTTCGGCGACAAATCCGCCGCCAATGCCGACGAAGTCATCACCGTTTGGGATGCGCAGAAAAAATCAGAAAAAAATCATGAAAGTGCGATTGATGGTGTGACGGTCGGTCTGCCCGCCCTCCTCCGCTCCCAGAAGCTTCAGAAGAAGGCCGGCAAGGCTGGCTTTGAATGGAAAGATTTAAACGGCGCATGGGCGAAAGTTGAAGAAGAACTTAACGAAGTGCGCTATGCCGCGAAAGAGAATCCGAACAGCGAACACACAGCAGAAGAAATAGGCGATCTTCTTTTCTGCATCGTGAATTACGCCCGCATGGCAGGGCATGATGCAGAAAGCATTCTTACTCAAACCAATCGAAAATTTGAAAAACTGTTTAAGGGCATGGAAGGCGCTTTGAAGGCCGATGGCAAAACGCTTGAAACATCATCATTGGATGACATGCTAGCAGCATGGAAAAAAGGCAAAGCAGCAGCGTAATTATTTTTTCGCCTGACGCAGCGGTTCCGTGACAAACGCTTCATGCGCCCGTTGCCACAAACCTTCATTGGGTGCATTGACCAATCCGCCAGCCAGATCGCCGACTTTATATTCGCCACCATCCCACTTGCGGATATAAAATCCAGCCTCTTCCAGCAAAAGAACGCCTGCCAGATGGTCCCATGGCTCGATGCGTTTATAGACGGAGAATGATGCTTCGCCTTCGAGAAGCTTCACGTATTCCCAAGCACAGCACATATATGTTTTGGCGTCCGCCAGTCGTTTCACCTGTTCATCAACATATAGGCGCATGTGCGGCGGAATGAATTTGCGGCTGACAAAGGCCTTCATGGTTGAAAAATCATCATCGGCACTGGCACGTTTGATGTTGTTGAGATTAAGTGGCTGCCCCCCTACTCTCACGCCCGCGCCTTTTTCGGCGTAAATCATGCGCTCATTTTGGATTTGATAAATCCAGCTCATCACCCGCTCGCCTTTATCAACGAGCGCAACCATCGTGCCGAATACCTCTTCGCCACGCGCAAAATTGCCCGTACCATCGACAGGATCGACAACCCATACCGGGCCATCATGGGTTGTCAAAATATCGCGCAGAACCCGATCGGACGAAACCGCCTCTTCCCCAACAACTTCCGATCCCGGAAGATAATCTTTGAAAATACGGGTTAATTCCACCTCCGCCTCTTCATCGGCAATGGTGACAAAATCGGTTGGTGTGGCTTTTGATTTTATCTCATGGGTTTCAAGCGCACGAAAACGCGGCACGATTTTATCATTTGCCACATCGACGATGATATTTGCGATTTCATCCTGATTAATCCTGACCATAGCCAAACCTCGCTTCGAAACGGCCGCGATTGTCATTCGACAAACGAACCTGTATTATCAGGTTCTGGCCGCTGTCATCGGCGTTTTGCTCAACGATCTCGCCCTCCTGATACAACCATGCCAGGGCTTTGCCATCGCTCATTGGCACTTCATAGGTCAGGACTTTATTGGCACTCGATATATGCCCGGCAATGGCAGTTAGCAGGACATCAAGCCCCTCACCTGTTTTCGCCGAAACCGGGAACATCCGGTCTTCGGAAAAGTTGGCGGATCGTTTCAAATCGGACAGATGATCGGGCTCAATCGCGTCAATCTTGTTCAACACTTCGAAAATGCGCTGGTCTTCATTGTATTTGATATCAAGATCGGCAAGAACATTGATGACATCATCGCGCTGCCACATATGGTCAGGTGACGACACATCGCGAACATGCAGGATAATGTCGGCATACTGCACCTGTTCCAATGTCGCGCGGAACGCCTCGACCAAGGTCGTCGGCAAATCGGCAATAAATCCCACTGTGTCGGAGAGGATAATCGTTTCACCATTCGGCAATTCAAGACGGCGCAAGGTTGGATCGAGCGTTGCGAAGACAAGATCTTCCACGAACACATCTGCCCCCGTCAGGCAGTTGAACAATGTCGACTTCCCGGCGTTGGTATAACCGACAAGCGCAACAGTCGGGAATGGCACCTTCTCCCGGTTTTTGCGGGACAGGTCGCGGGTGCGGCGCACCTGTTCCAAATCTTTTTCGAGCTGTTTCACCCGGTCCTGAATAGCGCGCCTATCAAGTTCAATCTGTGTTTCGCCGGGGCCGCCCATAAAGCCACCGCCACCGCGCTGACGCTCAAGGTGGGTCCAGCTCCTCACAAGGCGGGATTTCTGGTATTCAAGAAGTGCCAGATCAACCTGAATCTTGCCTTCCTTGGTTTGCGCCCTTGCGCCAAAAATTTCGAGGATCAGGCCGGTACGGTCAATCACCTTGGCATTGAACGCCTTTTCAAGGTTGCGCTGCTGTACCGGCGAAAGCTTGTAATTGACGACAACAACAGCGGGTTGCTCTTCTTCAATGATCTCCGCCAGTTTATCAACCCATCCCGTGCCAATCAAAAGGCCGGGATTGATCCGAGATATCTTCACGACATGCGTGCTGGACACTTCCATGTGAATGGCATGGACAAGACCCTGCGCTTCTTCAAGCACGTCTTCGATGCGGCGCAACTGACGCGTTGAATTACTCTCCATCCTCGGCGGGAGGATGGGATGGATGATCAGGGCTGTATCAGTCAAGATTAAGAGGCCGCACCCGTGCCGGCATCGGCTCCACCCTCTTCGCCTTCATAGAAGGAAATTGGGCCGCCTGGCATAATGGTGGAAATGGCATGTTTATAGACAAGCTGAACATGGGATTCACGGCGCAGCAACATCGAAAAATTGTCGAACCATGTGATGACGCCTTGCAGCTTCACCCCGTTGACGAGGAAGACCGTAACGGTCATTTTTTCTTTGCGGATTTTGTTCAGGAAGACGTCCTGAACGTTTTGTGCTTTTTCAGCCATGATAAACCTGTATATTTTCCCTAATTCAAATTAGTCTTATTGGTGTATAACAAAGGTTTAAAGAACTTATCCCCAAACGGCAAGTCTCTTTTCAAGAATCAACGCTGCACATGCTCTATCAGCTTGGTTTTTAGCTGTCGGAGATTATCAACCACAATCAGTGGCTTATAGGTATCGATTAGGTCGGCACTACGTCCTTCCTGTCTTATATAAGCACAGTCGCACTTGATGTCGGCACAGGTCCGAAGGTCGGTTTCTGTGTCCCCGACATAAAGCAATTCTTCCAGTTTCGGCTTTGCAGGATGGTTTGCCAGCGCATGAAGGATGGGTGCGCCCGAAGGCTTGTCTTTAATGGCAACCCCCGCACCGATATAGACACCGAAATAATCCTGCCAACCAAGTGCTTCTACTTCACGCACCAGAATGTCATTACGTTTGTTGCTAATGACAGCCATCGGGATGTTCATTTCTTGCAACATATCGAGAATTTCTTTTGCCCCATCCATGGTGCTTAAATATTGCAGATGGTTCTCTTTGATAAAATCATAGAGCATCGCCTGCGCATCATCCGACTTGTCACCATAGATGATGGGGTAAAGCTCGCGGGACGAATAAGTGACAGCCCCAAAGAACTCCTCCTCGCTCCAGAGCTTGAGCCCGTGGGCGGCACGCACGTGATTGTGCGCGTTGATAAGAATACCAAGGGAATCCACCAATGTTCCATCCCAGTCGAAAAATACGGCTGTCTTCATAATCTTCCTGTCAATTAAGGATTATACGGCGCGGAAATTAACGCTCTCAACATTGCTATCGGAGGTTTCTTTGTCGCCATTGATTTCAAGGCTTTTGAGTTTGCGGTGCAGAGCGGAACGTTCCATCCCGACAAAGGCCGCGGTTTTGGAAATGTTACCGCCTAGGCGGGCCAGCTGACGCTCCAGATAATCCCGTTCAAAGGCTTCCCGCGCTTCCCGCAAAGGGTACAGAAGGTAATCCTGCATTACATTGGCGGATTTATCCGAACTGGCCATCTCTCCGGTAATTTCAGGTGGCAGATGTTTCTTCTCAATCGGCTCTTTTTCGCCGCCGCCCATAATCATCACCCATTCGATGACATTGCG
>CAZUYV010000170.1:0-4353 GCA_964624435.1 uncultured Micavibrio sp.
AACGGCGGGCTTCTTCCGGCGTGCATTCGATATCGAAGTTGACTTTCATGATGGGCCTCCTTGCTTTCCCGCCGTTATAGCGCATATGGAATGCGCGGGATAGACACTTTTGCGCCGCATTGATAGGGTAGAGACCTCTTAAGCGCAACCAAAGGAGACCGCCATGTCCATGACCAGAATTACGGGTTCAAACGGGGAAGGGTTCGATGCCTATGTCGCAAGGCCCGCAGCTGGGGGCGACAAGGCTCCGGTTGTTGTTGTAATCCAGGAAATCTTTGGGGTGAATGA
This sequence comes from uncultured Micavibrio sp., assembly GCA_964624435.1. Taxonomy (GTDB): domain Bacteria; phylum Pseudomonadota; class Alphaproteobacteria; order Micavibrionales; family Micavibrionaceae; genus Micavibrio_A. The sequence continues at coordinate 289 of CAZUYV010000170.1, forward strand.
GGGGATCAGACATAAATGTGACTGGCTGGCCGGCGAAGGTTTCATCGCCGTGGCCCCGGATTTGTTTTGGCGTCTTGAACCAAATGTCCAGCTCACCGACAAGACCAAGGAAGAATGGGACAAGGCGCTCGGCCTCATGAATAAGTTTGATATCGATACCGGCATCCGCGATCTGCAAATCACCATCGACACATTCCGCAATGACAAACAATCCAATGGTTATGTTGGCGTGATGGGATACTGCCTCGGTGGCAAGCTGGCCTACCTGATGGCAGCGCGATCCAATGCCGATGCATCTGTCGGCTATTACGGGATCGGGCTTGAAACGCTTCTGGAGGAAGCGAAGAACATTGAAAACCCGTTGCTGCTACATATTGCCGGAAAAGATAAATTTTCCTCGCCCGAAGCGACCGCAAAAATTACCCACGATCTTGCAAGCAACCCCCATATCGCGATGCATGTCTATGAAGAGCAGGATCACGCCTTCACACGTGTCGGTGGCGATCATTATGATGCGAAGGCGGCGGAAGAAGCCGATCACCACACAATTTTGTTTTTCAAAAAGAATTTGCATGAATCGCATTTTGTGCGAAAGGCGTCCTAAAGCGTGAACGATACGGCGTATACTCAGAGCCCTGAACAACTGGCGCAGGCCGCGCTGGAGCGCATCCGTACGCTGTGCAAGGGCAATGGCGTCAAGGCCGCGAACATTACACTCGTTCATCACAATATCACCCAGCACACGCTGAATGCCGGGACGTATCTTGAATTAAAACCTATCACGACCGAGAAAGAAGCGCCCGGCAAAATCGTTGTCGGCACGCTGGTGGGAAGTCGCGAAGAAGCCACCAAGCAAATCGATCAGGCGATGATCAGCGCCGCGCGCGATCCTACCGTCAAGGCGCAGATTACAGCGACCTTGCTGGCGCGGCCGGACCAGGGATTTGGATTGGGCGGACAACCAATTCCGCTGGAGTTTCTGAAACGCGATTATACTTACCATGACGGATGCCAGACCTGCCGTGGCAGTGGCCAAGCCCCGTGCGTCAAATGCCATGGCAAGCGCATTGAGCCTTGCATCAAATGTTCCGCACGTGGGTTGATGTTCTGTCCCTTCTGCCGCGGCACGGGCATGTTGCAAGGTGTGAAATGCCAGAAATGTTTTGGTACACGCTATATGCCTTGCGATATGTGCCGCAAAACCGGAATGATGCCGTGCCGCACCTGTCACGGACAGGGCCATATGAAATGTGCCACCTGTGGCGGGCAGGGATGGCGCAGCCATATCCTCAGCCTTCTGACCACAGCGATGACTTATTTCGAATATGACGCGAAGAGCATTCCCAAGGGCGCGGCGGATATGATCGAAACAGGCGCGCCGCAGCTCGCCAAGGACAAGAAAATAAAACTGACAGGCCGCGTTGCGGACGATAAAGAGAACGCCATTGGTGCAAGCTATGAAGTCAGCTTTCCTTATGGTGACGCCGAATTCAGCATCGGCAAGAAAGATATCAAGGCGGGGGTGTTCGGTTATCAGGCCGACCTCGTCAATCTTCCCAACATCCTCGACAAGCTTGTGCAAAAGGGCGTTGAGGAACTGGAAGAGGCCGCGGGCGATGTCGGATCGGTTGCCGATAAAATCAAAAGCGCTACACGATATCGACTAATTGCGCAGGCATTTTTATATACGACGCGCACAACACCTGAGAATGCGGCAGAGCAGCTTTTGAAAAAATACGATGCGGGCCTCAGTGTCAGCATGGCGGAAAAAATTGTCCTGCTCGCCGAGAACACGATGTCGCGCATTACCAAAAAACCACGCACGCAGGGATTGATGGCGGGCCTTGTTATCACCGCCCTAATTGCCGCCGCCTATTATATTGCACCCCTTCGTTCCGCGATTGCAGATATGCTGCCCGACCCGAAATTCGATGTGGTGCTGGACATCCTTCCCGTCCTTCTAGGTGGGTTCATTACACCCTTGATGGTAAAAATGATGGCGGCGGGTTCTGTGCGCACGGCACTGGGTCACCTTCTTCCCGAAAATGAAAAGAAAACATTTGCCCCGAAGACAGGCAACGCCGCCTCTATTGGTTATGGGGCCGCTATCCTCTTCTCCTTCGCCGCGATGGAATTTTGCGCGCTTATGAGCAAGCCAGCGCCTTACTGGTATGAGTATTTGCGCAACCTTATACTCCCTTAGTCGTCATTGCGAGGAATGAAGTGACGAAGCAATCCATCCAACCGGCCATTTATATAGTTACAAATAGAAAGAACGGGGCGCTTTATACGGGGGTAACTTCAGCATTAATCAAACGTGTTTATCAGCATAAACAGGGAGAGATTGACGGGTTCGCCAAAAAATACCACTGCAACATCCTGGTCTATTATGAGCTTTATCAAACAATGGAATTGGCGATCTCACGTGAAAAACAAATTAAAGCCGGTTCAAGAAAACAAAAATATAAATTAATCGAAAGCCTCAACCCTGAATGGAAAGACCTTTATTCCGATTTAATCCTGTAGGATGGATTGCTTCGCTACGCTCGCAATGACGAGAAAGGCAAAAATAAAACCGCCCCGGATCACGCGGGGCGGTTTTTTTCGTCGGAAAGGACTTCTATGCAGCGTTGAGGAATAAGGGGGATTATTCCAGCGCCAACCGGTCACCCGGTACTTTCATGGACACCCGGTCGGGACAGTTTTTCCCATTGCCGGCGGAGAGGGTAAACCGCTTGGCCACGGGGATTTTCGCCCCGACCGATGATCCAGAAATATTCGCTGTCCGCGCCGCGGCTTTTTCCGATTTTACCACCGGACCCGCAACAGTGTGCAGGCCAAGGGCAATCGAAAGCGCCATGGCATAAGACAGGGTAGGGTCGCCAGCGTTGCGCTGGACCCGGTTTGCAATCTTTGCATCGCTGCTTTTTTCCATGCGGGAAGTTTGAGGGGGCACGCATGGCAAGATCTTGCCGGGGGAAGAGTGTTTCACAGATGTCGTTTTGGACGATAATTGCGCAGGCGATTTTTCAGCCGCGTACGACATAGGGGCAGCGAAAACCATCGCCGCAATTAAGAGTGATTTGAGGATGATGGTGCAGCGAATTGATTTCTGCCAGTCGTGATTACTGGACACAATCCGCGCAGGATGTTTATGAAACCTAGACATGATTGGATACCCACCTTGTTCTACTCGCCGGACGCGTCTTAATGCGCGTTCATTTCGTCTTCTATCTTTATTACATCACGGCAGCGCACAAATTTTCAACAAGTATCGTTTCGGATTTGTCGGGCTTTTTAGGCAAATTTTCAGGGGGTTGAAAGAACAAGAAAAAACCGCCCGAAGGCGGTTTAACTATTGATTCATTGCATTGAAGAAATCGTCGTTGTTCTTCGTCTGGCGCATCTTGTCCAAAAGGAATTCCATCGCATCGACGGTTCCCATCGGGTTGAGGATACGGCGCAGGATCCACATTTTCTGCAATGTTTCCTTGTCGACCAAAAGTTCTTCTTTCCGTGTACCGGATTTTTGAATGTCGATGGCCGGAAAGACGCGTTTGTCGGCGATCTTACGTTCCATGACGATTTCGGAGTTACCGGTTCCTTTGAATTCTTCGAAGATAACCTCATCCATCCGCGAGCCTGTTTCAATCAGGGCCGTGGCGATGATGGTCAGCGATCCACCTTGTTCGATATTACGCGCGGCGCCGAAGAAACGTTTCGGGCGTTGCAGGGCGTTTGCGTCCACGCCGCCTGTGAGAACTTTACCGGATGATGGCACCACGGTGTTGTAGGCACGGGCAAGACGGGTGATGGAATCGAGCAGGACGATAACGTCGCGTTTGTGTTCGACAAGGCGTTTTGCTTTTTCAAGAACCATTTCGGCAACCTGCACGTGGCGGGCGGCGGGTTCATCGAACGTGGAGGAAATAACTTCGCCGCGGACGGAGCGCGCCATGTCGGTCACTTCTTCCGGGCGTTCGTCAATCAGCAGAACAATCAAATAAGCGTCGGGGTGATTGATGGCAATCGAATGCGCGATATTTTGCAGCATCACGGTTTTAC
>CAZUYV010000171.1:0-4340 GCA_964624435.1 uncultured Micavibrio sp.
AACAAGGAACAATACGAACAGATCACCAAGGAAGGCCTCGATGCCTCCCCTATCTCGCAAATCCTCGTCGAAGAATCCCTTCTCGGCTGGAAGGAATATGAGATGGAGGTCGTGCGCGATCGTAACGACAACTGCATTATCGTCTGCTCGATTGAAAATATCGACCCGATGGGCGTTCACACCGGGGACTCTATCACGGTCGCGCCGGCCATAACGCTGACCGATAAAGAATATCAGATCATGCGTAATGCCTCGATTAAGGTGCTACGCGGTATCGGCGTTGAAACCGGCGGATCGAACGTTCAGTTTGCCATTCACCCGGAAACCGGTCGCATGATCGTGATTGAAATGAACCCGCGCGTATCGCGCTCCTCCGCCCTCGCCTCCAAGGCGACCGGATTTCCAATCGCGAAAATCGCCGCCAAGCTTGCCGTGGGATATACGCTTGATGAACTCGGCAATGATATCACTGGCGGAAAAATCCCAGCCTCGTTCGAACCGACCATCGATTACGTCGTCGTGAAGGTACCGCGCTTTAACTTCGACAAGTTCAAGGGCACGACCAAAACCCTCACCACCTCGATGAAATCAGTGGGCGAAGCCATGGCTATGGGGCGCTGCTTCGAAGAAGCCATGCAAAAGGCGCTGCGCTCTCTTGAAGACGGGCTGAATGGTTTCAATGACATGAAGATCGGCGAAAACGACACACCGGATCATGACCAGATCCGCGCCGCGATCTCCATTCCCTCTCCGCGCCGCCTTCTTTATGTCGCCCAAGCCATGCGTCATGGATTCTCGATTGATGAGATTTACGAGGCCTGCAAAATTGACACGTGGTTCCTGAAACGCATTCAAAACATCATCGACAAAGAAGCCGCCGTGAAAGTGAACGGCCTTCCTGTTGATGCTGAAGGCTGGATGACGCTGAAGAAACTCGGTTTCGCCGATAGCCGCCTTGCCAAACTGGTGGGTGTTGAAGAAAAATCCGTCACCAAGGCACGCCACAAACATAATGTGCACCCGGTGTTTAAACGCATCGATACCTGCGCTGGAGAAATTCCGTCCGACACGCCGTATATGTATTCATCTTATGAAGGCAACGGCCTCGCACCGGCTGAATGTGAATCCGACCCCACCGATAAAACGAAAGTTGTCATTCTCGGTGGCGGACCAAACCGCATCGGCCAGGGGATTGAATTCGATTACTGCTGCGTTCATGCATGCTATGCCCTGAAAGAGGCTGGCTATGAAACCATCATGATCAACTGCAATCCAGAAACTGTTTCAACCGATTACGACACATCGGATCGTTTGTATTTTGAACCGCTGACAGCCGAAGATGTGCTGGAAATTCTCGCCAAAGAAGCCACGAACGGCAAAGTGCTGGGCGTGATCGTCCAACTCGGCGGACAGACCCCGCTCAAACTATCGCACGACCTCGAAGCTGCTGGCATCAAAGTGCTAGGCACGGATCCAGATGCTATCGATCTGGCGGAAGACCGTGAACGGTTCCAGAAACTCCTGCATAAATTGAAACTGCGCCAGCCTGACAACGCGCTGTGCCGGTCCGAAGAAGAAGCGATTATCGAGGCTGAAAAGCTTGGCTTCCCTCTCGTCATTCGCCCATCCTATGTTCTGGGTGGCGCAGGCATGGAAATCGTTCAAACGATCGATGAGCTGAAATCCTACATGGGCCGCGCGATCGATGTCTCGGGCAAGAACCCGGTGCTGCTTGATCGGTATTTGAAAGGCGCACTTGAAATCGATGTCGATGTCCTCTCTGACGGCAAAGACACCTATATTGCCGGAATCATGGAACATATCGAAGAAGCCGGGATTCACTCCGGCGACTCTGCGTGCGTTCTGCCGCCGCACTCGCTGCCTTTCAAGACTGTGAAGGAACTGGAAGTTCAGGCCGTGAAACTGGCAAAGGCGCTAAAAGTCAAAGGCCTGATGAACATTCAATTTGCACTGAAGAACAACAAGGAAACGGGTGAACATGATGTGTTTATCCTCGAGGTCAACCCGCGTGCCTCGCGCACCGTTCCGTTTGTGGCGAAAGCAACGGGTGTTCAGGTTGCCAAAATTGCCGCACGCGTGATGGCCGGCGAACCGTTATCCAAATTCAACGACCTGCTGAAAGGCATGTCGATGGAGCACACCGCCGTGAAGGCGCCGGTCTTCCCGTTCGGTCGTTTCCCGGGCACCGATGTATTGCTCGGCCCAGAAATGAAATCGACAGGCGAAGTGATGGGCCTCGATAAAGATGTGGCACAGGCTTATGCGAAAGCGCAGCTTGGCGCGGGTGTCAAACTGCCAACCGGTGGCACTGTGTTCCTGTCCGTCAAAGACAGCGACAAGGAAGCGTTGATCCCGATCGCGCGTGAACTCTCCGACCTTGGATTTAAAATTGTCTCCACCGGCGGTACGGCCACGCATCTGAAGAAGGCGGGCCTTGAGGTTGAACGTGTGAACAAGGTAATGGAAGGCCAACCGCATATCGGCGATAGTATCATCAATGGCAATATCGATTTCATGATCAACACGACGACGAAGGGGCCACAGGCTTTGACCGATGCGCTCTCCATCCGCCGTCTGGCACTGGCTCATAAAATCCCGTTCTTCACGCTGCTCACCGCTGCGCGTGCCGGGGTACAATCGATTCGGGCCATGAAATACCGACCGATGGATGTGAAACCGATCCAGGATTATTTCCCGGCGGACGATATTGGCGAAGACGAAGAACGCCTGGCAGGATAGAACATCGTAAATCTATAATTTGAACCGCAGGAGCCTTGTTTCCTGCGGTTTTTCTATGAAAGGAACTAATTTTGCATAGCGGCGTTAGTCTTTTACGAAACAGTATTCGTTTAAAAATTATAGGAGATTGAAAATGAAAAAATTGATGCTCGGAGCTGCTATGATAGCTCTTGTAGTGACTGTATCCGCCCCTGCCTTCGCTCGCGAAGTAACAAATGTTGTCGGATACGTAAAAACTGAAACGACTTATAGCAACCGCGATGCTGAGTTCATGAAAATTGATTTGAGCGGCGATGGCGCTATCAACTTCAAGGAATTCCAGCGGTTCGCCCAGTTGGAGAATGAATACGAAATGTTCAACATGAACGACACCAACAATGATGAACTTTTGAGCATCGATGAATACCGCGTATTCAGTAAATGGGGTCCTGAGCGCGAGGCCGAAGGCCCAGCCCAGACCAGCTTTAACTTCAATCGCCCTGGCGTTCAGGCGAAATAAAGAATCCCTTCCTAGGGTCAAAAACCTCCGGCACTCCACTGCCGGGGGTTTTTATTATTCCAGATCATCATTATGACCAAAGACTTTGTTGCGAATTATTCTCATTGACTCTTATTTGAGAACGATTATCATTTGCGTATAAATCAGGAGGCGATCATGAGACAGGAATTCGACGGGGCTATCTTTGAAGGCGTATTGCTGGGCGGCGAAACCAAGAGCCGCGGTTCCTTGTTCGGGACAGCGTTCGGAGCAGGCTACGGCTATGTCCCGGTTTATGACCCCTTGAATTCCGCGAATATTATGACCCTGCCCTCTGCCCTAACCGACAAAACAAACATTTTGATATCACCGACAAAAGACTTGGTTTAAATCACTCTAAAAGCAAAATTCACAAACATTCCAATATTATAATGTAATAATATTATGATTGTGCATACATTTGTGTTCTCATATTGCGTATCCTCACCGCTTGTTTAGTAATTATTACAATTATAAACAACTTATGAGGTCAGTTATGAAACTCGCGTTTAATAAATTTGCTATGTCCACTATTACTGGCGCCGCAATGCTTGCCGCCGCTTCAACGCCTGCTCTCGCAGACCCTGTTGGTGGTCGCGAAAATCATGACACTTATGTTTATGCGGGCGACAGCGACTATTACGATATTGAGTTGTTCGGTAATGAGGAAACCCTCATAGAACTTAGCGGAGATTGTCACAACCGGTATCAGGACATTGATTTGTGGGTTTACGATAGAGCAGGTCGTGAAGTTGGAAAAAGCACCGGATATGGCTGCGAAGAAGTTGTAAGTATCTGGCCAGATAGAAATGGCGTATTCAAAGTCCGTGTTGAAAATGTCGATAAACCCTATGATACGGATTATCACCTAACTATTTGGTAATAAACGACCAACCGTTAAGCACAATCCTTCTTGACGGTTCACAGGCTTATCACATAGTCTTTAGGAAATCCGCCATCCGTGGCGGATTTCATTTTGTAACGATAGAAAGAATAAGGGGAAACCCATGGACAAAATCCCGATGACACGCAGCGGCGTAGAGGCCCTGGAAAAAGAATTGCG
>CAZUYV010000172.1:0-2510 GCA_964624435.1 uncultured Micavibrio sp.
GCGACCTTGTAAGCCTTCTTGGACAGGATCGGTTTCAGGTAGTGGCCGGTATAGCTTTCCTTGACCTTCGCGATGTCTTCCGGTGTTCCGGTTGCGACAATCACGCCGCCTTTGTGTCCGCCTTCGGGGCCGATATCGATGATCCAGTCGGCGGTCTTGATGACCTCCAAATTATGTTCGATCACGACAACGGTGTTGCCTTGGTCCACCAGCGTGTGGAGCACTTCCATCAATTTACGCACGTCTTCGAAGTGCAAACCAGTTGTTGGTTCATCAAGAATATAAAGCGTTTTACCCGTTGAGCGTTTGGAGAGTTCCTTGGACAGCTTCACGCGCTGGGCCTCGCCACCGGACAATGTTGTCGCGGGCTGGCCGACCTTGATATAGCCAAGCCCGACTTCCTTGAGCGTTTCCATCTTGTCACGGATGGTCGGCACCGCCTTGAAGAAATCGGCAGCGTCTTCGATGGTCATGTCGAGCACATCGGCAACCGAATGATCCTTGAATTTTATTTCCAGCGTTTCGCGGTTATAGCGTTTGCCCTTGCACGCCTCACACGTCACATAGACATCGGGCAGGAAGTGCATTTCAATTTTGATGACGCCATCGCCTTCGCAGGATTCGCAGCGTCCGCCCTTGACGTTGAAGGAGAAGCGACCGGGACCATAGCCACGGGCCTTTGCCTCAGGCAATCCGGCGAACCATTCGCGGATGGGCGTGAACGCGCCCGTGTAGGTCGCAGGGTTGGAACGCGGTGTGCGGCCAATCGGCGATTGGTCGATATCGATAACCTTGTCGAGAAATTCGAGGCCTTCCAGTTTTTTGTAAGGAAGCGGATGTTCGCGGCTGCCCATCAATTTTTGGCTGACGGAACGGAACAGCGTGTCGATGGTGAAGGTTGATTTTCCTGACCCCGATACGCCCGTGACACAAGTAAATGTGCCAAGCGGGATTTCACCCGTCACGTTTTTCAAATTGTTGCCGGACGCGCCAGAGAGTTTGAGCGTGTGACCCTTTTTGCCCTTGCGGCGTGTCTGCGGTGTCGGCACTTCCAGCTCGCCCGTCATGTATTTGGCCGTTAGCGATTTCTTGCTCTTGAAGACTTCCTTTGGTGTGCCTTCGGCAATGATTTCACCGCCATGCACACCTGCGCCGGGGCCGATATCGATGAGGTAGTCCGCGGTGCGGATCGCGTCTTCATCATGTTCCACGACAAGCACTGTGTTGCCGATATCGCGCAGGTGACGCAGTGTTTCGAGCAGGCGGTTGTTATCGCGCTGGTGCAAACCGATGGATGGTTCATCGAGCACATACAAAACACCCGTGAGGCCGGACCCGATTTGGGAGGCCAGGCGGATACGCTGTGATTCCCCGCCCGACAAGGTGGCAGACGAACGGGAGAGGGATAGATATTCCAGCCCGACATTCATCAGGAAGTTCAGGCGATCATTGATCTCTTTTAATATGCGTGAGGCGATTTCGAGGCGTTGTTTGTCCAGATGTTTGTGGATGTTACCAAACCATGCTTGCGCATCTTCGATGCTCATTTCACTGGCTTCACCGATATGCTTCTTGTTGATCTTGACGGACAGGGATTCGGGTTTCAGACGGTAGCCGTTGCAATCCTCGCAAGGTGCGGAAGATTGATACTGCATCATTTCATCGCGAATGGCCTGGCTGTCGGTTTCCACCTCGCGGCGTTCTAGATTGGGAATCACGCCTTCGAACGGTTTCGTCGTTTTGTACGAACGTGCCCCATCATCATAGGTGAAGGTCACTTCATCTTCAGTGCCGTAGAGAATGGCTTGGCGGACGTCTTCCTTCAGCTTGTTCCACGGCGTGTTCATCTTGCCGCCCATGGCCTTTACCACCGCCTCAAGCGTTTGCATGTAATAACGCGAGAAGTTTTTCGACCATGGGGCCACGGCACCATCATCGATGGACAGTGATTTATCCGGCACGACCAGATCTTCATCAAAGCTCAGCAATTGACCAAGTCCATCACAGCCGGGGCAGGCGCCATGTGGGGAGTTGAAGGAAAACAGGCGCGGTTCGATTTCAGCAATCGTGAAGCCGGAAACGGGACAAGCGAATTTTTCGGAGAATAATTGCTGTTTTCCATCATCCGCGTTTTCCGCGATCATCAAACCATCGGCAAGGCGCAGGGCGGTTTCCACAGAATCGGCGAGGCGGTTGCCGATATCGGATTTTACAACGATGCGGTCAACGACCACCTCGATATCATGTTTGTATTTTTTATCGAGGTTTGGCACTTCGTCGATCTCATACACCTTGCCATCGACTTTGACGCGCTGGAATCCCTTGGCGCGGAATTCCTTGAATTCTTTTTTGTATTCACCCTTGCGTCCGCGCGCGATGGGCGCGAGCAGGTAAAGTTTTGTGCCATCACCCATCGCCATGATGCGGTCAACGATCTGCGAGGCCGTTTGTGATTCAATCGGCAGGCCGGTGGCGGGGGAATAGGGGATACCGACACGCGCCCAGAGGAG
>CAZUYV010000172.1:2610-4306 GCA_964624435.1 uncultured Micavibrio sp.
GACAGGCCCGTAACGACCACAAGCTGGTCCCGCGGAATATCCACGCTGATGTTCTTGAGGTTATGTTCCCGCGCGCCGCGGATCGAGATGGTTTTGAGCATCTGTTCCTACTTTGTTCCCGTTCAGCAATCGTTATATAACGTGTTGATATGGCTGTGCAACAGGGAAATAGCAAGCGGCGGCAAGTCTGTTAAATTATTTGACAGAATAACTACGTTCTCTTATCAATCATTAAGTTGGGATAATCACATCTCGATGCAGGAGATTTAATTGTCTGAACTCGAAACTACATTGTCGTTTGCAATTAAAGAGGCGCTTGCAGGGCTTGGTGAGGCGGATAAAGTCGATACCAAGCGTCCTATTGTGCTTACGCCCCAAAACGCGTCGAAGGTCTCTGTTGGAATACCTCTCTGCCGTGGTGCCGCATTGCGACAACGAACGATCGACGTGAACCTCTCTGATATCACCCTGATTGAGGGGCGGGAAATCAACGTGACAGTAGGCGAGCAACAATATTCTTTGGTGATGCGTAATGGCCGGGCCTACGCCTCAATTCCGTCGCTTCCTCTAGGACCGGAAGCTCTTACCTCTAGGCAAATGGCGGCGCTTGAGCGCCTTCGTCCGGATCTTCCAAGGTGGGCAGATGAGAATCGGCAAGATCGGGGGCTATCTCTTCGAGTTTCTTTCGAGATGTTTTCTGCTGTAGATGAGAGAGCGAAAGCAAGAGGTGTGCCACGTTCTGAGATACTTAAAGAAGCGATCGAAGCTTTTCTTAAAGGTCCTGAACCGGGCTGATTGCTATGGGTTAAGTGAGTGTTTTGACTTAATCATAAATTAGCCCTCGATATTTAATTTATCTTACGTCTTGATCCCCGCTTGAATGCGTCTAGCTTGTTAGGCGTAACTTTTGACCTTTAGGAGAAAACCAATCATGGCCTATACGCTTTACTATTCCCCCGGCGCTTGCTCGATGGCGGCCCACGCAATCCTCAATGAAATCGGCGCGGAATTCGAAGCCATTTCCACCCCGACATCCACAGGCGCGACACGCACGCCGGAATTCCTGAAGATCAACCCGATGGGCGGCATTCCTGTCCTCGTCGAAGATGGCAAAGCCATGAATGAAGGCGGCGCGATCATTACGTATCTGTGCGACAAGCATAATTCCCCATTGCTGCCAAAAGAGGGGCAGGCCCGTGCACAGGCGCTGCGCTGGCTGATGTGGGCGAATTCGTCTTTGCATCCAGCCTATGGCCGCACATTCTGGATCAACAAGAACCTTCCCGAAGAACAACGCGAAGGCGCCCTGAAAACAGCGCGCGCGCAAATTCAGGATTACTGGGACAAGGTTGAGGCGCATCTGGAACAGCAAGGAACGCCATACCTTGCCGGAAAAGACATCACCGCTGGTGACTTCCTGACCGCTGTGATCGCCGGATGGAATCCGCAGAATTACAAATTCGGTCCGAAAACCAAGGCGTTGCTGCAATCCGTCAGTTCCCGTCCAAGCTTCCAGAAAGCCATCGCCACAGAAGGCGCGGAATACAAGGCGGCGGCTTAATTATCATAAGTGGATAAGACCGGGGCGGCTGTTGACGGCTGCCCCTGTTTCTTTATAGTGAGGCCATCCAATTCACATTTTCAAAGGGGTATTACTGTGGCCGGCAGCGTTAACAAAGTCATTCTCGTGGGCAAT
>CAZUYV010000173.1:0-4291 GCA_964624435.1 uncultured Micavibrio sp.
GGGCCGACGGCCCCTTCGGCGACAAGATAACGCATGGTGCAGGACGGGCAGGTCAGTATCATGTGAATTATCGGGTCTAACGCTTTCAGGTCACTATATTATCTAGTATGTATAAGGTTTACACGTCCGAACGGCAAGGAAGGTTTACATCATGTACAGATTCATCCTCGCGAACACAATTGCCGCCCTTGTCATATTGGCTGCACTGCCCCTTGCGGCAAGTGCGCAGGATAATAAGAAAAAGGCCTGCGATGCGATGGACCGCCCCTGCCTCCTGAAAGAACTGGAAGCCCTGATCCCCACCATCGACAACGCCAACTGGCGCGACCAGACCTACCGCGAACTTGCCAAGACCTATACCTATGAAGGACAGACACAAAAAGCGCTGGCCCTGATTTCCAAAGTACAAAACAACGATACGCGCGCCATGACCATTCGGGGAATTGGTATGGCCGCCGCTTCATCGAAACTGGAACGGACCGCTTACAACGCGCTTTGGCCGGCGCTTGCGGCAGAGGCAGAAAAAATCAATCATGCGCCATCAAAGGCGATTGCCTATACCTATATCGCGATGAGCCAGACCTTTGCAGGCGATGATGATGGCGCCCGCGCCACCGCCGCCAAGATGGAAAACGCCGCTCTGCGCAACAAGGCTTATGGCGAGGCAGCAGAAATTCAAGCAGAACGTGGCGATCTGAAAAATGTTCTCGTATCGATGGCCGCCATAGATTCGCCGCCTTACCGCGATAAGGAATTCGATATTGTCAGCCGCATCTTCCTGGAAAAGGCCTATGTGGCCGAAGCCTATGAATGCGCCAAACGGATCGAAGTCCCCTACCTAAAAGCAAAATCGATTCAGCGCATCCTGAACAAGGGCAACAAGGAAGAAGAAGATATGGAGCCCAAGACCGAGATGATGAAGGAAGCGGAATAGAACGTGATCAAGTTTGAACATGTAGGTTTGCGATACGGGATCGGCCCGGAGGTTTTGAGCGATGTGAATTTCACGCTCGAACCCGGCTCATTTCATTTTCTTTCCGGTCCATCGGGTGCTGGGAAGACATCCCTGATGTCCCTGCTCTATGTCGGCCGCCTCCCCACCCGCGGTCTTGTCCGTATGTTTGGGCAGAACCTTGGTGAATTGGAACGCGAACAACTCAATATCGTTCGTCAGCGCGTTGGCGTGGTGTTTCAGGATTTCCGCCTGCTCAATCACATGTCTGCCTTTGATAACGTCGCGCTACCTTTGCGCATTCAGGGTCGCCCGGAAAAAGAAATCCAGAACAATGTCGGCGAATTGCTCGACTGGGTTGGCCTCGGTGAACACAAACATGTTCTACCCAATACTATGTCTGGCGGGCAGCAACAGCGCGTGGCGATTGCCCGTGCGGTTATTACACGCCCCCGCCTCCTCCTCGCCGATGAACCGACCGGCAACCTGGATGATGAAATCGGGTTCCGCTTGATGGCGCTGTTTGACCAGCTCAACAAGATGGGCACAACGGTTGTTATCGCCACCCACAATCAGGCGATCATCGAACATTTCGGCCACAACCGCCTGATCCTCGAAAAAGGGCATCTGCGGATCGAAGAACAAAAGGGCAATAATCTCCGGCAAAAACTGGAAGGTGTATTTTGATCGTTAAAATTCTTACCTTTCTGCGAAGCCGTAACAATCCCTTCGCCCGCAACCGGGTTCTTGGCGTTGCCAAGGGTAAACGCCGCTATGACCTGCCGCTCGCGGGTTCCTCTAGCAACACGTTCCTGCGGACATTGATTGCCCTTATGACTGTACTCGGCATGCTCGCGCTCTCGGCTTCGTTCGCTTTATCGGCCATGACGGACCGCTGGTCCGATGGATTGGAAAACAAGGTGAGCGTGGAAATACCGGCCTCCGATTCCGATGGAAATGTCATCAACGCTGGCATCATCAAGAGTATGACGGAAGAGACGGCCAAATTCCTGCGGACGGAAAAACATATTGAGACGGCCGACATCACACCGGATGAAAAAATCCGCGAACTTCTGGCCCCGTGGCTCGGTACCGACATGGCGATGGATTCCGTTCCCTTGCCCGGCCTGATTTCCGTGACATTCAAGGAAGGAATGCAGCCAGACCTAAAAGATCTTGAAACACAAATCCGTGACCTCGCCCCCCGCGCCCGCATCGATACGCATGAAACATGGCTGAATGATGTTGTGCGTTTTACCGGGGCGCTTCAATTCGCAGCAGCGCTCCTCACCATCATCATCGCGATCACAACGCTCGTGGCTGTGGCCGGCGCCGTGAAATCAAAGCTTTCGGAGAACAAGGAGGAACTGGAGCTACTCCATCTAATGGGTGCCTCCGATTCTTATATCGCCAAACAATTGCAACGCCACACCATGATCCTGTCCTTGCAGGGAGGTGGACTTGGCATTCTGGCGGGCGGCCTGCTTCTACTGCTAATTTCCCTCGTTGCCGGACAGATCGGTGTAAACCTCGTCCCTGATTTCCGGCTTGATACCGCGCAGAAGATTATGCTGGTCTTATCTCCCCTTCCCATTGCCGCACTTGCCATGCTGACCGCGCGCTTTACGGTCTTGCGCGTGCTGGTCAAAATGCCGTAAAACACCACCATGATCGTAATCCGCCTCATCTCCTATATCTTCATGGTGCTTGCCACACTGGCATTGCTATGGGCACTCGGCGGGATCTGGTTTGCAGCCTCTGTCGTATCCATGAAGCCATACGCGCTCGACCAGAAAACCGATGCGATTATCGTGCTGACAGGCGGTGAAAAACGTGTGAATACGGGGCTTGACCTACTCGCTTCCGGTAAAGCGGATAAACTCTTCGTCTCCGGCGTCAATCAACAGGTAAAACCAGAAGAACTGGTTGCGCTGTGGCCCGGAGATCATGAGAAGGTCTTGTGCTGTATCACATTGGGCTATGCCGCCGACACCACGGGTGATAACGCCGCAGAAAGCCGTGTGTGGATTAACAACAACGGCATCAAATCTATTCGCCTTGTCACATCGAATTATCATATGGCGCGATCGAGCCTGATCTTCCACCAGGTCATGCCGGGCGTTGAAATTTACAAACACCCGGTCGTGCCTGATGATTTCGAACCATGGAAAGAACAATTCTGGCCATTGGCCTTTGAGGAATACAACAAACTGTTGCTAACCTGGCTGCGGCTCGATCTCCTCAACAAAAACCCCGCCCTTAACAATTCCGGGAAGCCGCTTTGATCGATAAAATCCGTTCCGTCATTTTCAACATTCTGTTCTATGGCGTACTGACTCCCGCCGTCTGCATTGGTTTGATGCCTGCACTGATCATGCCCCGCGCCGCCACGCACTGGGTGGCGAAGACCTATCAGCAACTAGCGCACCTGCTGGAAGTCTATGTGCTAAATTTGAAGATGGAGGTTCGCGGCTATGAGAATGTACCAAAGGATGGCAGCCCTTACCTTGTAGCTGCCAAGCACGAGTCAGCCTACGAAACCTTGAAACTTTTAATCCTGTTTAACGATCCCACCATTATCCTGAAGAGGGAATTACTCAAGATTCCGCTTTTTGGCTGGTTCCTGCAACGGTTGGAAGTCATTGCCATTGACCGTGGTAACCGGGAACAGGCGATGTCATCGCTTGTGGATGGCGCACGAAAAATGCAGCAGAACAAACGCCCTATCGTCATCTTTCCGCAAGGAACACGCGTATCGGTTGATACCACCACGGCGCAAAAACCCTATAAGGGTGGCATTGCCAAGCTTTATGCCGCCACGGGCCTTCCCATTATCCCGATGGCTATTAACACCGGCCTGTACTGGCCGCGCAATTCTTTCTGGAAAAAATCGGGAACTGTCATTATCGAATTTTTGCCTGCCATCCCCCCCGGCCTGCCTGAAAAAGAGGTTGTTGCGCTACTGGAACAGCAGATCGAACCGGCCTCAACCCGCCTTCTCGCCGAAGGGCGCGCTGCCTTGGCAAACAATCAAAGCTAACCTATACTTGGCCCCATGAAACGTTTCCTGACATGGGGCTCCGCGCTTCTTATATTCCTCTTTCTCGTTTACGGGACGATCTGGATTTACAGCTACCAATGGCTGCAAAAAGAAATCGACCGTGTGTACGCCGAGAGCAAGGAGAATGGTTATGAATTCCTAGGCGCAAAGCCAATCCTCACCGGATTTCCCTTCATTCCCGAAATTTATTACAGCGGCGGATTCAAAGTCGGAAATACTTTACTGATCTTCCCCGAGGCCCGCCTGCGCGGATATCCCATTCCCGGACTGACATTCCA
>CAZUYV010000174.1:0-4273 GCA_964624435.1 uncultured Micavibrio sp.
TGTCCGCCTGCTGTTTGCACAGCTTGTTGACATCCTGAACGGTCATGCCCGCGCCAGAGGCAATACGCTTGCGGCGGGAGGCATTGAGTAATTGCGGTTTCTGACGTTCAGTTTTGGTCATCGACAGGATGATCGCTTCCTGACGTTTGACGGCTTTGTCATCGAATTTTGATTCATCGATCTGTGAGGCCATCTTACCGAGGCCGGGCAGCATGCCCATCAAGGCGCCGATACCGCCCATTTTCTGCATCTGGCGGAGCTGCGCCAACAGATCGTTGAAATCGAACTGTCCGGCGGCAAATTGCTCGGCCATCTTGGCGGCATCATCCGCCTCAATCGTTTCAACGGCCTTTTCAACGAGGGAGACAACATCGCCCATGCCGAGAATACGGCCCGCGATGCGGTCAGGATGGAACGGTTCCATCGCATCCCATTTTTCACCGGTGCCGAGCAGCTTGATCGGCTTGCCGGTAACCGCACGCATGGAAAGAGCCGCACCACCGCGTGCATCGCCATCGATACGGGTGAGGACGATACCGGTGATACCAACTGTTTCATCGAATGATTTGGCGATGTTGACGGCGTCTTGCCCGGTCATCGCATCGGCAACCAGCAGTTTTTCAACCGGGTTTGCGAGTTTGGAAACAGCCGCGACTTCGTTCATCAACTCTTCGTCAATCGCAAGGCGGCCGGCCGTGTCGAGCATTAGAACGTCAAATCCGCCAAGGCGTGCTTCTTTCAGCGCGCGTTCGGTAATTTGGATCGGTGTTTGCCCTGCAATGATTTCAAGCGTGGCAACGCCGGTCTGTTCACCGAGGATTTTCAACTGGTCCTGCGCGGCGGGGCGGGATGTATCCAGCGAAGCCATCAGGACTTTTTTACGGTTCTTATCGGTCAGGTATTTTGCGATCTTCGCGGTCGATGTGGTTTTACCGGAACCTTGCAGACCAACCATAAGGTAGGCGGAAGGAGCGGGGCCGAATGTTAGTTCAACACTCTCGCTGCCCAGAACTTCGACCAGTGCGTCATGAACAATTTTGACGACCTGCTGGGCCGGCGTTACGGATTTGATGACATCCTGGCCAATGGCCTTGGCTTTAACGGTCTCGATAAAATCTTTGACGACGGGAAGGGCGACATCCGCCTCAAGCAACGCCACGCGAATCTCACGTGCGGCGGCATTGACGTCTTCTTCGGTCAGCCGGGAACGGCCACGAAGACTATCAAATATTCCACCTAATTTATCGCTCAGCGATTCAAACATCTAAAGCCCGTTGTTAACAAAACAGTTTAACCGCAGTGAGCGTAAGTTCGCCGACTGCGGGGTATCCTTGGACACGGTTTAAGGCACCGATCACTGGAAATTTCATGGGTTTTATAGGGATTTATGCCGGGGTGGTCAAGCTTTTTGGAACAAATCCAGCTGGGGGGCGGTCACGGCCTGTTCAGCAGCGGTTTCAGAGGCAATTTCCAGTAAAGCATAGTTGGTTTGCCCTGCAATGATATTGAAGGCTGGATTGTCAAAATTCGCAACGTTTCCTGCGGCTTCTTCCATTTTATCGTCCCAACGGCGACGGGGCGCAGGCATGCGGGCAAGCCTTTGGGCGAAGCGGTTTTCTTCGTCCTTTTCCCATTTGTAAGCCCGGTCGTAATTTTCGCGGGCAGTTGGTTTAATGGCCTGTATCATGCATCCTCTTTGGGTTATCCCATATTTAGCCTACGAATTGGGCCGAAAAAGGTTCACGATTTGGCCAAAAAGAGGGGTTTTCAGGGCACAAGCGGTGCCCTAATATCAATCCTATGAAGATAAATTTTAGAAAAATGCATGGTCTGGGTAATGACATGCTCGTGCTCGATGCCCGAAAAACACCGGTAAATCTGAGCGTTGAGGAAATCCGTCACTTGGCTGACCGTCACCGTGGGGTGGGATTTGACCAGTTGATGTTGATTGAGGCAGCCAAGGACACAAAGGCGGCCGACGCCTTTGCCCGCATTTACAATCCCGATGGGTCTGAAGCGCGTGCCTGCGGCAATGGTACACGCTGTGTGGCTGATATCCTGATGAATGAAAGCGGCAAAGAGAGCTGCGTTATTCAAACCGTAGCCGGATTGCTCGAATGTTCCCGCAAGGATGGTTTGCTTACGATCAATATGGGTGTACCAAAACTGGACTGGCAGAGCATTCCATTGGCGCAAGCGGCGGATACGTTGCGCCTGCCGCTTGACCGTGAACCGGTTGCTGTCAATGTCGGCAACCCGCACTGCGTCTTTATCTGTGACAACGCCGAAGAAGAAGCGGTCGATACGCTGGGGCCGTTCTTTGAACGCGATGAATTATTTCCAGATCGCGCAAACATTGAATTCGTATCCGTCATTGGCCCGGATAAGCTTCGTATGCGTGTGTGGGAACGCGGCGCGGGGATTACGCAGGCTTGCGGTTCCGGTGCCTGTGCCTCCGCTATCGCCGCTATACGCAGAGGCCTCACGGGTCCACGCGTCGATGTGGAACTTGATGGTGGACCGCTTGTTATTGAATGGAAGGGCGAAGGTCATCCCGTCTTTATGACCGGCCCTGTCACTTATGTTTTTGAAGGGAGTATGGACCTGTCATGAAAAAGATTCTTGCCATCACCGCCATCCTGATGCTTGCTGGCTGTGCATCACCAACGATGAAAATGAGTGATCAGCAGATTGCCTCGCTTGGTGATGATCAGCTCTGCAACTACAAAAACAATTACCGTGAAGAACCACGCCTAAATGCCGAGATGGCGCGCCGTGGTTTGCAGCCCTTAGAATGTAACCCTAAATTCCGGGAATGTGCCCGACGTGGGAATCAGCCCGGAACGGAAGCCATGAATTTCTGCATGGACGTTCTGCAAGACAATGAACGCCTGCGCCGGGAGCGAGACTGGTATGATGACCGGGCATTCCTGTACGGCTACCCCCACCATCGTGGCGGTGTTGGCGTAGGGCTGGGATTCTAGCCGGAATTCTGCCAATTCTAGTATAATTTCTTATTTTTATGGAATTTATAACCGTGATCGGTTATGAAGCCTGCAATTCAACGCAATGAACTTTGCAGGCGGAAACCAGGACTATGTCCGGAATTGATTTTATCGGCGATACACACGGTCAGGCGGAAAGGCATGAGACGCTTTTGCGGGTTATGGACTATGAGAAGGTCCCGGGCAAACACCTCTATCGCCATCCGGATGCTCGAATGGTCATTTATCTTGGTGATGCTATCAATCGTGGGGGTCAGCAACGTTCCAATCTCGCCATCCATCGAACCATGGTGGAAGAAGCTGATGCACAGATGGCGATGGGCAACCATGAATTCAAGGCAATTGCTTATGCCAGAAAATTCAATGATGGATATCTACGTTCCCACAGCGATGAGCATGTCGCCGAACATGCCATATTTCTTTATGAATTTCCCTTAGGCAGTAGCCAACACCGTGATGCAATCCGTTTTTTTGAAACTCTCCCGATTTATATACGAACCAAGAGCTTCAATGCTGTTCATGCTTTCTGGAGTGCGGCTGCGATCAAAACAATCCAACCGCATCTTCACAAAAAGACGCACACACTTAAAGAAAGTGCTTACAACCTCTATGGTCGCCAGAAAGAACAACCGGACAAACCGGAGGGGCCGTTTAAGAAATCTTTGGATCTTTTGCTTAAGGGGCCATCTTTTCAGCTTCCACCCGGCGTAACAGTAACAAAAACATCCGGGGAAATAAAAGATGAGACGCGAATATTTTGGTGGCTGAAAGATGAAGATCCGCTTGCAACACTTGCCGATCATGGCGATCAGTTTGTGAACCAATTGGAGTCCAAAGATGTGCAGGATTTTTACGCTTTCAAAAACCAGTTTCGTTATGCCTCGCAACGGCCGCTCTTTATCGGCCATTACAACCTGCAGACGGAAGCCGAAGTAGGGGCCTCAAGCGTTGCCTGTCTCAATTACAAGGACAAGATCTGCGCCTATCGCTGGAATGAGGGCGACAAGAGCCTGGATTCTGCCAAACTTGTTTGCGTTTAGGCTCTTCCTTCGTTAAAACACCCCTATGACCATCAAGGAACCAGAACTCGTCACATTTGGCTGCCGCCTCAACACCTATGAGTCGGAAGTTATGCGCGGCCATGCCAAGGCGGCCGGGATGGAAGATGCCATCATCTTCAATACCTGTGCCGTGACGAAAGAAGCCGAGCGTCAGGCGCGTCAGGCCATTCGGCGCGCGCGGAAAGAAAACCCATCTGCCAAAATTAT
>CAZUYV010000175.1:0-4233 GCA_964624435.1 uncultured Micavibrio sp.
TTGAACGTATGGGCAAGATGCTGGGCAATTTGCCCAAGTCCGGCCCGCATTCTGTCTGGACCACGCTGCAAAGCTTTATGCCGGAAAATGTAACCGATCCGCTGCTACGCCGTTCCTCCTTGGCTTCGACATTAACCGCGGGCCTCGAACTCGCAAAACAAGGGAAAGTGGAAATTCGTCAGGATGGATTGTTCCGTCCGATCTATCTTCGTACCGCCAACCGCCCGCCGCTGGTGGATGAATTACCTGAAAAGGAATCTGAACATGACACAACAAGCTGAACAACTGAAAATTCTGGAAGCGCTGCTCTTTGCCGCGCCAAATCCGCTGACACCGCAAGTGATCTTGGAGCGCATGCCAAAAGATGCGGACCTTGCTGTTTTGCTGCCGCAGCTTCAGGCCAATTACAATGATCGCGGTATTGAACTTGTCGAAATCAATGGCGCTTACGCGTTCCGTACATCGTCTTCAGTGGCCGAGGCGCTGACGATTGAAAAAGATGTTGAACGCAAACTTTCCCGCGCCGCGCTGGAAACGATGGCGGTGATCGCATACCACCAGCCAATTACGCGCGCCGAAATCGAAAACATCCGTGGTGTCGCCACGCACAAGGGCACGATTGACCAGCTTCTTGAAATGGGCTGGATCAAACCGGGCAAGCGGCGCGAAACGCCGGGCCGTCCGCTGACATGGCTGACGACCAACGGTTTCCTTGACCAGTTTGGCCTCGGGTCTATTATGGAGCTGCCGGGTCTGGAAGATTTGAAGGCCGCTGGCCTGCTGGATCGCCGTCCCGCCATTGATACTGTGCCGGACAACCGCGATCTGTTCGATGATGCCGACAAGAGTGCTGCTGAAATTCTATCGGGCGTTGCGGATGAACCCGCCAATGCCGATGGCGATGATGAATTCGCCGGTTACGATGATGAAGAGGAAGAAGAATAATCATGGGTATTAGTATCTGGCACATTCTGGTGGTTGCCATCGTTGTTATAGTCCTCTTTGGCCGTGGCAAAATTTCGGGCGTCATGGAAGAAATCGGCAAAGGCATCAACGGCTTCAAACGCGGCTTGAACGACAACGCGGAATCCGAAGCCAAAAAAGTCGAAGACAAACAGAAAGACCTCTAAATGTTTGGGATGGGCTGGTCAGAAATTCTGGTGATCCTCGTGATTGCCGTGGTCGTGATCGGCCCCCGCGATATTCCCAAAATCATGTATCAGGTTGGTCGCGTTGCCCGCCGCCTGCAATATGCCAAATTTGCGATGACCCAGCAATTCGATGAAATTCTTAAGGCCGGTGATATCGAAGAACTGCGCAAAGGCGTGAATTTCGAAGCACCTCGATACAACGAAGCCGCCGCCGATGTCGAACACGACATCAAACCGCTCGAAAATCCTGAAGTACATAATCAAGACAAGGCGGCATCCCCATGAACGATACCGCTGACAAACAACTGGAAACTCTCTCTGAACACATCACGGAATTGCGCAAACGCATTCTCTGGGCCTTTGCCGCGATGATTGGTGGCACACTTATTTGCTATCTGTTGCGCGAACCGATTTATGCGTTTCTGGTACAGCCGCTCGCCGATGCGATGGCGCAAAGTGGGGGAACGGAACGCCTGATCTATACCGGCCTCACCGAGGCCTTCTTCACCTATCTGCGCGTGGCCTTCTTCGCTGGATGTTTCCTGACATTCCCGATCATCCTGCTGCAAATCTGGATGTTCGTGGCGCCCGCGCTCTATAAGAACGAAAAGAAAATCTTCCTGCCGTATTTGATCGCGACACCGATCCTGTTTTTCCTCGGTGGCGCGCTGGTCTATTACCTGATCATCCCGATGGCATGGCCGTTCTTCCTCAGCTTCCAGTCCGGTGCGTCTGAAACCGCATTGCCAATACAGCTTGAGGCGCGTGTCGGGGAATATCTCGACCTTATCATGACCCTTATCTTCGCTTTCGGCCTGTGCTTTCAATTGCCGGTGCTGCTTTCGCTCCTCGCACAGGCGGGTGTTATCACGGCGGACAACCTTGTTGCCTTCCGTAAATACGCTATCGTCATTATCTTCACCATCGCTGCCATCCTCACTCCCCCCGACGTCATCAGCCAGCTCGGCCTCGCCATTCCTATTTGTCTCCTCTACGAACTTTCCATTTTCCTCGTCCGCCGCATTCAAAGGCCGAAACCCGCATGACCTATCTTATCCATCGCTATCGCGACATGGTTGCTGCCGGGGAATTGATCCAGGATCAGGAACAGGATAAGGCCGTTCACGCGCTGGAAC
Organism: uncultured Micavibrio sp.; assembly: GCA_964624435.1. Taxonomy (GTDB): domain Bacteria; phylum Pseudomonadota; class Alphaproteobacteria; order Micavibrionales; family Micavibrionaceae; genus Micavibrio_A. Next base: position 2,288 of record CAZUYV010000175.1, read on the forward strand.
GTCTGCGCCAGTCCCTCGAAAAGCCGAAAAAGACGCTGCTAGGGAAACGCAAACCCATTCAGGGCGTCTATATCCATGGCGGGGTCGGGCGCGGTAAATCCATGCTGATGGATTTGTTTTTTGAAGAAATCCCCCGCGGTTATAAAAAACGCCGGGTTCATTTCCACGCCTTCATGATTGAAACCCATGACTGGTTGCACCAGAATCGCGCGGAAGCGGTTGATGATCTCCTGCCGCAATACGCCAAACATGTCGCAAAGACTGTCCATGTCCTTTGTTTTGATGAATTCCATGTAACGGATGTGGCCGATGCGATGATTCTGTCCCGCCTGTTTACCGATCTGTTCGATATGGGGCTGGCTGTGGTGGCGACTTCCAATTGGCCGCCGGAACGCCTCTATGAAGGCGGGTTACAGCGCGAACGATTTCTGCCGTTTATCGAACTTGTGAAATCGCGCATGGAAATCGTCCATGTTGATAGCCAGACGGATTACCGCGAAATCGCGGTGAAGGATCTGGACACCTATCTCTACCCGCTCAATGCCCGCACGCATGTCCATGCCGATGATTTTTTTAAGGTCCTGTCGGGCCACGCACCGGAAACGCAAACGGAACTGAATGTGAAGGGCCGGGTCTTCCATGCCCGCACGGCCGGGAAGGTAGCTCGTTTTACCTTCGCTGAATTGTGCGAACAACCGCATGGCGCCGAAGATTATCTGGCGATTGCCGAGAAATTTGATTCCATCATCATCGAAAATGTTCCACGCATGGGCTATGACCGCCGGAACGAGACGAAACGGTTTATGACGCTGATCGACGTTCTCTATGACACGCGACGCCGGGTTGTAATTACGGCGGAAGCAGCGGCGGAAAAACTTTATCATGGCACCGATTATGCCTTTGAATTTGACCGCACTGTCAGCCGCTTGCAGGAAATGCAATCGACCTCCTACCTTCCGCAATAGGCGGGGATTGTGATATAATCGCCTATGCTGTCCTTCCTCGATAAATTGTTCCCCACGGCGTCAAAATCGCTTCTCGATAGCGAGGAAAGGGCGATTGCGGCGAAGGGGAGTGAGAAGCAACGCACCGCGCTGGCGCGCAGTGAAAAGGCGTCGCAGGAAATTCTCTATTATCTGGCAGACAAAGACCCATCGGCCAAGGTGCGCCGGGCCGTTGCCGCCAACCCTTCCACGCCGCTTCAGGCTGCGCCGGTTCTGGCCTCCGATAAATCCGATGATGTGCGGATGATCTTGGCGCGCCGCCTGATGACGATTTTGCCATCGCTGTCACAGGATAAATACAGCCAGCTTTATGCCTTTGCCGTGCAGGCTCTGGGCGATCTCGCGCTTGATGAGGTTTTGAAAATTCGCCGCGCCTTAACGGAAACATTGAAAGATCACGCCCACACGCCGCCCGCCGTGGCGCTGCAACTGGCGAAGGATCTGGAACGCACAGTGTCTGAACCCATCTTGCGGTTCTGCACGGCTTTGTCCGATGAAGGGCTGATCGAGGTTTTGCAAACCCATCCCGCGCCATGGGCATCGGAAGCCGTGGCACAGCGTAAAACCTTGAGTGGCCCGGTGTCAGAGGCTGTGATTAAAACCGGCAATGCCAAGGCCGGAAAACTCCTCCTCGAAAATGAAGGAGCGGAAGTATCGCCGCAATTGCTCGAAGTGATCATTGATCGCGCACGCGAATACCCGGAATGGCACAAACCGATTGCATCGCGCACGGAATTGCCACCGCTGATGGCGCAGAAACTTGCGGCTTTTGTTGATCAATCGGTGCGGAAAATATTGTCGGAACGCAGCGATCTGGATGAGCATACGATCCAGAAAATCACCGTGATCATGCAACGCCGGGTCGAACACCAGAACGATCAGAAGAGGAGGGCGCAAAAAAATGCCCCGGAAGAAGGTGCCGGAAAACGCGCGCGCATGTTC
>CAZUYV010000176.1:0-4227 GCA_964624435.1 uncultured Micavibrio sp.
CCCTCACCTATAAACCCATCAAAAACCATTCCATTCAGTTCAAATTTGCGGATTATAACGCCGATGAATTTTCATCGGACACGCAAAAATTCTGGCTGACCTATGAGTTCAAATTCTAACCTGACGCCCTGCAAGCCTGCATGAAATCATAGAATTGTAGAATTTAATAGTGAGGGGGTTTGTCGCGCGCGGCCTGTTCGGTTACGGACAGAGATTTGTCTTCGCCCACGCCGGAGCCTTCTTCCAGTTCAGAAATTTTTGCTGTGGCTCGTTCCAGGCGACGGATCAATCCTTCGATATCCTTCCTTTGCAGGTGTAGCATATCGCTTAAATCCTGAATTTGCTGTTCCTGGTGGACCAGCAGGGTCTCGATTTTTACCAAACGTTCTTCGCTCATGAGGTGACTTAATACGATTTGGAGCACAAATTACAATCTAAATAGGAAAAACAACTGTCATGTTAGAAAGGTCTAATGTTGTTGAAAGCTCAGGTTTTCTGAGCTTCTGAAGCAGCTTACAAAGTCCATAGTTTTTATGACCAATCGTTAACGACGTTTCTCGCAGATTTCCGCGCCTGCTGTCGCTATAATACATAATATAGTAAGGGGTTTTTTAACCTTTGCTGCCACACTAAAGTATGAGAACACTCTCAACCAACACACATCTTTTGCCCGCCAGCACCCGCTGGTCGAGGTTCTTATGCGAAAAACTGTAGTCGGAAAAATGAGGCCGCTTGGCCTTGGAAAATTTGTTTCCGTCGGCACCCTGTTTCTCGGGGCGTCGCTCATACCCTACAGCTATGCCTTGGCGCTTGATGACAATGCCCTGCCCGGCGGCGGAACGGTTGTTGGTGGCAGCGCAAATTTCGATTACACGATCCCGAACGAGCTTCATATCAACCAGCAAAGCGATCTGGCGATCATCAACTGGAATTCTTTCAACATCGGCACGAATGCCCTGACTCAATTCCATCAACCCGGTGTGACATCGATTGCTGTGAACAAAGTCACAGGCACGTTCGAACCTTCGCAAATCCTCGGAACGCTGAAAGCCAACGGTCAGATCGTCATTCTCGATCAAAACGGCGTCATCTTCGGCCATGATTCCCGTATCGATGTCGGGGGCATCGTAGCGAGCACAGGCGACATTGATAACACCACCTTCATGTCAGGTAATACCATCTTACAACTCACCGGTATTGATACCGGAGGATTTATTGTGAATGATGGCAATATCACGGTGGGTGAAGCAGGCCTTGCCGCCTTTGTCGCGCCGACCGTTGTCAATAATGGTCTGATCCAGGCAAAGCTGGGTCGCGTTGTTCTTGCTTCCGGCACGGCGGCAACAGTTGACCTTTACGGTGACGGACTTGTCGAAGTGGCGCCATCCGCGCCCCTTCAAGAAGCCCTTATCAGCAATACCGGCTCAATCAGCGCGGAAGGCGGGACTGTCGTGATGACGGCATCAGCCGCGCGCGGCGTTGTTGATAGCGTCATCAATACATCCGGCATGGTCACTGTTTCATCGGCCACGGAAAAAGGCGGGAAGATTATCCTCGAAGGTCCGTCGATCAAAGTATCAGGTACCCTGGATGCTAGCGGCGACAAAGGCGGCGGCACCATCCATGTCGGCGGTGAGTGGCAAGGTAAAGGCACGACACGTCAGGCCGAGACAACAACCGTTACCAAAGACGCAATTATCAAGGCCAATACAACAGGCACAGAAGGTAACGGCGGCGAGGTCGTTCTTTGGTCCACCAACCAAACCGTTTTTGCCGGTGCGATTGAAGCGCATGCTGGCGCGCAATCCGGCGATGGCGGTATGATTGAAACATCGTCTAAGGGCATGATGAGCGTCAAGGGAGGCGCCAGCGTTCGTGCGGATTCCCTGAACGGGAAGAACGGTGAATGGCTACTCGACCCTAGAAACGTCTTCATACGCAACGCGTCCGGAACTTCGGCAGCAGGGGGCGGAACCATCAACGCCACAGGAGATAATGAGGTTATCGACGTCAACACCATCAGTACGGCACTAAACAATTCCCTCAATGTCACCATCACAACCGGTAGCACGGGAACACAAGATGGGAATATCATAGTCGATGATGCCATCAGCAAAACAGCCGGCGGTGACGCTACCCTGACATTAAGAGCGGCTAGGAATATCCAAATCAACAGCGGTTATGATGGCGATGCAGATCATGCCGATATTACATCCACGTCCGGCAAATTAAACATCGTCTTGAATGCAGATAGCGATGCCAATCAGAGTGGCTCAGTTAACATTAGTAATTCCATTATCAATACCAACAATGGCTGGCTTGTTGCGGGTGGCGGATCCGGTACGCTCTGGGGCACGGACGGCATTAAGGGTACGGCAGACGACGCATCATCCACCGGCGCAGACAATGTTGCAGCCTGGGGGACTTCTGATGATGCGAACGGCGTTGCTTTTTATAACAGTAATATTACAAGCGGCATCGGGGATATATTTTTGATGGGCCGTGGGTTCGATGGCGGCGGCAGTGCTGCCGGGGTACGCATTTCAGATACATCCGTAAGAACGACGACAGGTGCCATTACTTTAAAAGGCACAGGCGGAATTGCCTCTATCCAAAAATTTGGCGTGTCTATCGATACAAATGCCATTATCGAATCAGAAAAAGGCGTCATAACGATTACAGGCTATGGCGGTGGAGATGGGCTGGGTGGGGGCCAAGGGCACGGTGTTGTCATTAACAACAATGCTCTTATCGCCTCCATCGGCACGGGTAGCGATGCTTCTACAATCACGATTACAGGCTATGGTGGAAATGGATCCGGCAATACTACCGGGATTACGATGGGCACTAGTAAAATTACATCGCAAAAAGGCAATATTTCGCTGCGCGGTGAAGCATCCAGCGTCACAATTGCCGGTGGCCGAGCCAGCAACCACGGTCTTTCCTTGCTAGCTGGTACCATTATTGAAAGCACCGGTAGCGCCGAAATATCTCTGTATGGGAAAGAACCCGGTGCGATGAGCGACTGGGATGATGACATTTATATGATCAGCAACACTATCGGCGGTGCCAATGCTACAGGAAAAATTACCTTGGTATCCGACCTTCTCTATCTTAGCGGGACAACGTCCGTCCAGACCCAGGGCACTGTCCACATTAAGCCTATTACATCCTCTGCCACTATCGGTATCAGCGGAGGCACCGGCACTTTAAACCTTGATGATACGGATTTAGCACGTTTTTCAACTGGCACGCTGATAATCGGCGACGATAGCGGAGCAAGTTATGGCGACATGATTGTCGATAGCTGGGACCTGTCCGGCAAGGCATATAATGTTGAGCTCTATGGCAATGACATCACATTCCGCGATACGGATGGAACGGCAGGGGTAGATTATTCCGTCAATCTCGGCACAGGGAACTTCCTCGCCCATGCAATCGATAAAGATACGGCCACCATCGACAAGGCCGATATGAACGTCAATGCAGATATCAAGAAAGGTGTGGCCGGTACATCCACGCTAACCTTGCGGGCAGATCAGGATCTCCGGTTCGATAACGGTATCGATGCGGAAACAACCAGCGGCGCATTGAACATCGTCCTCAACTCCGATCGCGATATGGATAATAACGGGATGGTCAAACTCTGGAACTCCAAGTTTACCACAGCCAACGGTTATTTTATTGCCGGCGGTGGATCAGGCACACTCGGTGGCACGAACGGCATTTTGGGCGATGGAGATGGAACGGGCGCGGACGATGTCGCGGCTTGGGGTAATGCCGTCAATATATACGGTATCCAGTTGCAAAACGCGGATATCGCCACCGGCACAGGAAAAATGTTCCTGAAAGGACACGGATATAACGGTGCAGGCACCGATTCCAACTATGGGATCTATTCTTATTCTGGATCGCAGTTAATTTCGACCAGCGGCGATATTACCCTGATCGGAACAGGGGGCGATGGCCGCGACGGCAATCACGGGATTTATTTCAGCGCGACAGATACCAAAGTTTCCTCAAACAGTGGCGCGATCATACTGACGGGAACAGCAGGCAGCGATGGCACGGGGGCCAGCAACAACAACAGTGGATTGGCCTTCTTTAACAGCGTGGCCATTGAATCGACAGGTTCGTCCACCATCACCATGACCGGAATCACCAACGGTACGATTTCAGGAAACAGGGATATCACTACCAGTGGCACCACCAATATCTTTGGCGGAG
>CAZUYV010000177.1:0-1484 GCA_964624435.1 uncultured Micavibrio sp.
GGGACAACTTGCTAGACTAATGCCAACATTGTTCCTCGCACCTTTTTCTATAAGGGATTGCCTCATGTCCATACTGAATACCAAATCCGCGCTTCTTTTCACTGGCGTTGCCACGCTCGCCTTATCGGCTTGCAGCCAGCCGCATTCCTTCCCCACCGGTTATACCTATCACAAGGAAGCCTTCAAATCGGCAACACCACCACCCTCAGAAAAATTCAGCGATGATCAACGCAAAACCATGACGCCGGAACAGGCTGAACAGTTCCGCCAGGCTGTGTATCAATTGGCCGAGAGTTTGACATTGCGGGCCGGCATGCCACCAAAACCGGTTTATATTTTGAAACCTGAAAAAATGTCAGCCTTCTATTCCAACATCGATAACAACCTTCATGAATCACTGCGCCATCTGGGTTATCGCCTCGCCGATTCACCGGAAGGGGCTTATATTTTCACTTACACGGCACAATTGCTGCGCACAGCCGAAGATTTGAAAAACTCTGATGGCACAATGGTCGATCCTGCAACGTTGTCTTCGAACAATGTCCGTATTGCGCTTCAGGTCCATGACAGCATCGGTGAAAATTCCAAAATGCTGACCGAAGAGGCCAACACATTCTACGTGGCGGGCGCTGAACTTCTGGTTGTTCCTTACAACAATTTCCTTGGCGTCTTCATGCCCAATGATGGCGGCCTGCCCGGTCCGCGCAACAGCGTGAATTTCTCCAGCGAGCCATCATCATCACCGTCACTTTCTGTCTCAACACCATCCGGCCCCGGCCCTGCGCCTGTGCCGTCTGATGCGGGTAACAACTAGGAATCTGCCGTCATGAAAAAATGGCCGTTGCTGCTGACTGTCTTTCCCGCGCTGCTGTTACCGGCCTGCGAAACGGCGGCGGTTGCGGTGGCAACGCCCATTCTGGTTCAGAAACGCCATGTTAATCTTGTGAATGCCACCTATGCGTCGGCTGATAATCTTTCAACCCAGACGACAAGGCGTATTGATAAGAACGCGCCGTTTATCGTGAGGGACCTTGAAGAAATCAGGCATACATCGAAGGAATCGAACGATGGATTGCCGCAGCAGGAAATTCACGAAAATCCCAACCTCGGCAAGGCCATCACCAACCGCCTGACCGAACGGTTCCACCAGCTGGGCTTTAATGTCGTTGATGAGGCGTCTCCCGTAAAAAACGGGACAGAACTTGTCGGTATCTATGATGTCTATGGCGGAAATTTCTTTGGCTATGAACGGAATTTGAAAGTCACGCTGCAATTGAGAGACATTGCCACGGGCCGCATTATCAGTCGGGACGATTTTATCATCCCTATCACGGATGAGGTGCGGGAATATATGGATTCGCGCAACACAATGATGCCGAAAATATTCCGCGATTAATCAGCGCGCCATCAAAATTTTATAGTAGTAATAATGCCCCGTCACAGCATTGCCGGTATTGCCTTCAAAACAACCTTCGGGTTGCCCT
>CAZUYV010000177.1:1584-4215 GCA_964624435.1 uncultured Micavibrio sp.
ATCCCGGCACCGGGCTGGATGTTGCCCTTGGTGGCAACGACAAGTATACCGAGAAGGAAAATAGCGCCCAGAATATAGACCAGCATGTTGCCGGACTGGGGATTTGAGTGCGCTGATTTTTCCATGAAAATCCCTATCTTCTAACGCGGCGCAACGGGCAGGCAGTCACGGAAATAACGGCAGGCTTCAACCGCCTGTGCCTGCGTTAGATTGCCAAGACGGCCGCGAAACAGAATGCCTTCACCACTTTTCAAGGGCACGACAATCGGGCTGGCATGGGCAAGGGACGGGGGTAGTTTGGTCATTGCCCGGCGCAACGCATCATCGGTGGCCACGCGGCTGGTATAGGCGCCGATCTGAACAGTCCACAAATCACCTTGTTGTTGTGGGGGCAGGGAAGCAGGCTGGACATTGCCTTGCTGCTGCAACTGGGCCGAAAGATTTTGCGCAGGGTCGCGTACAGCATTTCCGGTATTGGCGGCAACACGGTGATATTTTGCTTCGCCCTTATAGACGGCGGCGGTCAGAAGGCCAGCCTCGATCCGGCGGGTGGTGGCGATATCGTAATCGCCTTGGCCTGTGACTTCGCTGTATTCACCGCTATTGATCGCGCTCTGAACGGTTTTAATGGCCTCGCCCGTAACGTCAACAGGGGCTGCTTCCGGTTGTGCTTTTTCCACCACGATCTGGGTGTCTTTGTTGCTCAGCGAATCCAGCGAGGTAAAGGACGTGCCGGGCGTTGTTTCAATAGTGCCGGGGGCAGCGCTGGTTATCGTTGCAAAAACAGGTTTGGGGGCGGGGATCGGCATCGGTGCCTGCGCCACTGCGGCTGGTGCAATCTCGGGCATTTTCGCGCCGGCATATTGGGTGCCCGAAAGGTCTTTGGCGAAGGCCGTGTTCAACAGCGATGCCATATGATCGTTGCGGCTCTTCCACGATCTGCCGCCAAACACGACACCGATCAGGCGATGATTGTTCCGTTTGGCCGATGCGATCAGGTTAAACCCGGAAGCATTGATGAATCCGGTCTTGAATCCATCCATGCCGGCATAGCTGCTCATCAGGCGGTTATGGTTGGTGTAGGTTTTGCCGCGATAGGTGAACTGTTTCGTCGAAAAATAACGATAGTAATTGGGGTAACGGGCGATGACATAGCGGGCAAGCATGGCTTGATCGCGGGCTGTCGTCACCTGGCGCGCGTCGTGCAGGCCGTGCGCGTTGCGATAGGTTGTGTGCGTCATGCCAATGCTTCGGGCCCGTTGTGTCATGCGTTCGGCAAAACGGGATTCGGAACCGCCCAGATGTTCGGCGACGGCAATCGAAATATCATTGGCGGATTTTGTCACCATGGCGAGAATGGCATCTTCAACTCGGATGGAGGAACCGGCGGCAAGGCCGAGCTTGCTCGGCGCGGCATTGTTCGCGCGCTGCGAAATCATGATGCGGTCAGAAACACGGACTTCGCCGCGCTCCATGGCATCGAACAAAAGCAGCAGGGTCATAACCTTGGTGAGGGACGCCGGATGAACGGTTTTGTCAGCATAACGCTGCGACAGGATGGCACCGGTTTCAGAATCAACGACGATAGAGGCATATTTGGGGTTATAGGATTCGTTCTGTTTTTTACGCGCGGCGCTGGCCTCGCCCGGCACGGCAAGGATCATTAAGACGGCCATAAAGAACGCTGTTATCCGGTACAAAACCCTGTCTCCTGCAGACTTTGTGGAAATAGAGAATACGTGGCCAGAAGCCTGTCTGTTGTTGACTACCATTATACCGTAAAACATTGAAAAGATGTTACCCCCGGGCCGCTCGGTGAACGGACGCCAACCAATTGGTATTTTAGGCATATATGATGAAGCCTGTCTAGGAAACTGGCCGCTTATCCCGGTTTGTGCAGCGCACAAAAAACATATTGACTAGGGGGGCGAACAGTGATAAGTTAATATTGTGCGTTGCAATAATTTACGTAAATATTTCGCGCCACAACCATAGGAGGCCGTCATGGCAGCAAAAAAAGCAAAGAAGAAAACAGTTGCGAAAAAGGCTACCGCCGCGGTGCTGAAGGCTGAAAAGCCAGCTGCAAGCGCGACTTTTGCTGCATTCAAAGCCCTTCCATCGAACGATTTTTTTAAGGAGATCCCCATGCTAAAAGGTAACAAACAATTCGACAAGATCACTCAGGACGTCGCTGTCATGGGTCAGGACCAAATGGATGCGATTGTAAAATCCACCACAATTTTCCAAAAAGGTTTGGAAGATATCATCAAGGTTGCATCGCAAATCGCGCAAGAAGCTGGTGAAAAAAACGCCGCCGCGACCAAGGCTCTGTTTGCTTGCAAAACGCTGAACGAATTTGCTGATGCACAATCTAAACTGGCGCAATCCAGCTATGATCAGTTCCTGTCAAACGCGACAAAACTTTCGGAAATGAGCGTCAAGGTCTGCACAGATTGCTTCGCCCCGATCAATGATCAGGCCGCAAAAGCTATCAAGAAGGCTTCGTCCTCCGTCGCTGCGTAATTATCCTTCCTTCGTTCAAAACCCTCGCTTCTGGCGGGGGTTTTTTTATGACCCGAAAGCGGCTATATTCGATGCGGGTCATATAAGATGGAATTAAACCATTTAGAA
>CAZUYV010000178.1:0-4167 GCA_964624435.1 uncultured Micavibrio sp.
TTCTCGGTTCGCAACGCGCTGGAAATTGTCGCCTTGCCACGATTTGAATTGGAGGCCGCGCTCAAGCTCATCCATAAAAAACAGCCGCATTATTTCCCGGCTGTTCCGGCAATCTACAATGCGGTCAACAATCATAAAAAACTGTCGAACTTCAATCTGCGCTCGCTCCGCTCCTGTATCTCCGGTGGTGCGCCGCTCCCAGTTGAAGTGAAGAAAAAATTCGAAGCAACAACAGGCTGCGTGGTGATTGAAGGTTACGGCCTGACCGAGGCTTCGCCTGTTGTCTGCGCAAATCCTTGTATCGGCCTCAATAAGGCTGGTTCTATAGGTCTGCCGTTCCCCGGTACCACCGTTGAAATTATTGATCCTGATGACAAGACAACCCGCAAAGGGATTGGCGAACGCGGCGAACTATGCGTGCGCGGTCCTCAGGTGATGAAGGGTTATTGGAACAAACAGGAAGAAACCGACAAGGTTTTGAAAGACGGCCTGCTTTACACTGGTGACGTCGCCCTGATCGATGCCGATGGTTATGTGTTCATCGTCGACCGCATCAAGGACATGATCATCACCAACGGTTACAACGTTTATCCGCGCAATGTGGAAGAGGCGATCTATCTCCACGACGCCGTGGAAGAATGCATTGTCGCCGGCCTGCCGGATCAGAACCGGGGCGAGGTCGTGAAAGCGTGGATCAAATTAAAATCGGGTGAGAGCCTGACAATTGAACAGATGAAGACATTCCTCTCCGACAAGCTCTCGGCCATGGAAATGCCGCGCCATATCGAATTCCGCGACAAACCATTGCCCAAGACCATGATCGGTAAATTGTCCCGGAAAGACATCATCGCCGAAGAAATGGCCAAGCGCGGCTAGCTGCGCAGAATCGCTCCGCATTTCGCGATGACGGTTTCGATGATTTTCTTGGCGATGGTTTCGATTTCGGCATCGCTCAATGTTTTGTCATTCGGCTGGATGATGACATTGATGGCAACTGATTTTTTGCCGTCTTCAACGCCCTTGCCTTTGTAGATATCAAATATTTCGACGGCTGTGATCATCTTATCGGCGCTGCGTGTGGCCTTGATGATGGCATCAGCATCCAGTTTATCATCGATAACAAATGCGAAATCACGCTGCACCGGCTGGAACGGGGATAGTTGCAGCAAGGAGCGGGCCGATCCTTTTTTCTTTGGTGCTGGCGCATTGTTCAGGAACGCTTCGAATGCCGCAACCGGGCCTTTGACTTTCATGTCGTCCAGTACGGCCGGGTGAATCTCCCCGAAATAGGCGAGGACATTGGCTCCAAGGCGCAAGCTCCCCGAACGACCGGGATGGTAATAATCCGGCGCATCGCGGCTGACCTGCAAATTGGCGACAGGCGCGCCCGAGGCTTCCAACGCGGCGATAGCATCGGCTTTGGCATCGATGGCATCGACGCTGCGGCTGGCCTCGTTGCCGGACCAATGACGCGATCCCTTTGCGCCAAAACGAATTCCGGCGGCGACTGTCTTCTGTCCGTCTACTTTGGCGGAACTGAAGGCGGGGCCGACTTCAAACAAGGATGTGTTGCCATATCCTTTGTCGGCGTTTTTCTGCGCTGCATCGATCAGGTTTGGAATAATGCTGGGGCGCATCTGCGTCAGTTCCGATGAGATCGGGTTGGTCAGCGCGAGCGCCGGGTTGTCGTTCGATCCGAACAATTTTGCCGTTTCGCGTTTCATGAACGACCATGTGACACATTCATACAGGCCGCGGGACGATAGCGCCGAACGGGCTTTGCGGCTACGGGCAAAGTTTTCTGTTTCCGCGCCGCCACTGACGGCACCCTCACTGCGCACCTGTGCGGCCGGGATATTGTCGTATCCATAGACGCGGGCGATTTCTTCAACCAAATCGGCTTTGCCTTCGATATCGGCGCGCCATGCTGGCGGTGTAACCTTCGTGCCATCGACGATAAAACCAAGACTTTTCAGGATCAAAACCTGTTTCTCTTCAGGGATATCAATTCCTGCCAGTTGCTTGGTGAAGGCCGGGTTGAATTCAATGGTTCGTTTCCATTGTGGCTCTTCGCCTGCAACCACGATCTCTGACGCTTCGCCGCCGCAGAGTTCGATCACAAGGTTGGTTGCGATTTCCATGGCCTCAATCATGAAGGTCGGGTCAACACCACGTTCCAGGCGATACCGCGCATCGGAAATGATATCGAGCGCACGTCCTGCCTTGGCAATGCGATAGGGATCGAAATACGCGCATTCGATAAAGACGTTTGTTGTGGTTTCGGAAACGCTGGACGCTTTGCCGCCCATAATCCCACCGATGGCCTCGGCGCCATTGTCATCACAGACGGCGACGATGGTTTCATCGAGTGTATAGGTTTTGTCGTTCAGGGCTTCGATTGTCTCGCCTTTCTTCGCGGCGCGGACCTTGATGTTGCCTTTGACCTTGTCGGCATCGAACACATGCAGCGGGCGGCACAGATCCATTGTGATATAATTCGTGATATCGACGAGGGCAGAGATCGGGCGAAGACCAATCGCTTTCAGGCGGGCCTGCATCCATTCCGGTGACGGGCCGTTCTTCACGCCCTTCACATAGCGTCCGACGAACATCGGGCATCCCTGCTTGTCCTCAATCGAAACAGTAATCGGCGATTTAAACGTGCCTTTGACAGGCTCATTTTTTCTATATGGTATTAAAGTGCCAATGCCCGTTGCTGCGAGGTCACGGGCAACGCCGCGCACGCCGGCGCAATCGGCGCGGTTTGGTGTCACGGAAATATCAATGACAGGGTCGTTGAGATTGTAGATATCGGCGAACGGTGTGCCGAGTGGATATTTTTCATCGACTTCGATAATGCCGTCATGCGCTTCGGACAATCCCATTTCGCGTTCTGACACCATCATGCCGTTGCTTTCCTGTCCGCGGATTAGACCTTTTTTCAGGGTTGTGCCGGTGCCGGGAATGAAACTGCCATCGGGCGCAAAAATGCCTTTCATGCCTTGCCGCGCATTCGGCGCGCCGCAGACAACATTGACCTTTTCCTTGCCGGTATCAACGATCAGGACTTTCAGGCGGTCGGCATCGGGGTGCTTCTCGGCCTTTTCAACATAAGCAACTTTAAAGGCTTCAAACATCTTGGCAGGGTCCTCAACGCTTTCCAGCTCAAGCCCGAGCGAGGTGAGTTGCGTTGTGATTTCATCGAGAGAGGCTGATGTATCGAGGTGGCCTTTAAGCCAGTTTAACGTGAATTTCATGATCGTCCTTCGTCCATTGCGAAGGGCACTTTAGCGTGAAAAATGCTGAAATTCCAAGCGTTTTAAGTGAGAGATGGGGTAGGGGAATGATCGGCACGAAGATCGATGATGGTTTCTTCCAAGGGTTTGTCTGAATCCAGATCGCCCCCTAAAAGAAAGAGCTTTCCTTCCAGCGATACGGTTTTGGGGACGGGCGTTATTGCCTCTTCAGGAGCAACAGACGATCTGGTTGTTCCAAACATTCCAAAGACGCGGGACAAAGAATTAAAAGGAAAACTGGGCATGCGGCTGCTTTCATACGGTAACAACATATATGATATGCATTTTATGCAGTGCTGCGCTGCAAATCAATCCTGATTTTTGCTCTATGCGCTAAAAATTGGCAATTTCAATAATATTGGGATGCGCTCAGGCAATAAAAAACGCCCCAAAGGGCGTTTTAAAGATCAGCGGCCAGACGTGGCGCGGTTGGGGCGGTTCAGCGGATCGAATCCGTAATGGTCGAGCCAGCGAACATCGGATTCAAACATGCTGCGCAAATCGGGAATGCCGTATTTCAGCATGGCAAGACGTTCAACACCCATGCCGAAGGCAAAGCCCTGATATTCATCAGGATCAACGCCGCAATTTTTCAGGACGTTCGGATGCACCATGCCGGAGCCGAGAATTTCCAGCCAGCCATCGCCGGCACCGATTTTAAGTTCACCATTTTTGCGCGAACAACCGATATCCACTTCTGCGCTTGGTTCCGTGAACGGGAAAAAGCTCGGGCGGAAACGCACCGGCAGATCGTCGATTTCAAAATAGGCACGCAGGAAATCCATCAGGCAACCTTTCAGGTGACCCATATGAATGTTCTTGTCGATGACGAGGCCTTCCATCTGGTGGAAAACAGGCGTGTGCGTCATGT
>CAZUYV010000179.1:0-2197 GCA_964624435.1 uncultured Micavibrio sp.
TGGCCGCACCGTCGGCGCCGGCGTCGTCTCCAAAATTTTGGCTTAATTAAAAGAAAGAAAAAGGCAGCGAAATCATGGACAATCAAACCATTCGCATCAGACTGAAGGCATTCGATCACAGAATTCTGGATCAGTCTGCTTTTGAAATCGTGAACACGGCAAAACGCACGGGTGCACAGGTTCGTGGTCCAATTCCGTTGCCTACAGACATGAAATACTGGTCTGTAAACCGTTCGCCGCACATCGACAAAGGCTCGCAGGAGCAATTCGAGATGCGCACACACAAACGCGTTCTGGATATCGTTGACCCAACACCACAAACAGTGGATGCGTTGATGAAACTGGATCTCGCTGCTGGCGTGGACGTTGAAATCAAAATTGGCGCTGCTGCGTAATTAGCAAAGCCGTAAGGTAAGGAAGAAGAAAATGAGAACCGGAGTAATTGCACGCAAGGAAGGTATGACCCGCATTTTTACAGCGGATGGTCGTCAGCTTCCTGTAACTGTGCTGAAGATCGACAACTGCCAAGTTGTTGGTGTTCGTAACGAAGCGCAGCATGGCTATACAGCTGTTCAGCTTGGCGCTGGCAAAGCAAAAGCAACCCGCACATCCAAAGCGATGCGTGGTGTATTTGCAATTGCCAAGGTTGAGCCAAAGCAAAAGCTGAGTGAATTCCGGGTTTCTCCTGAAAACATTCTTGAAGTTGGCGCTGAAATTTCTGCCGCTCACTTCGTTGAAGGTCAATTCGTTGACGTTCAGGGTACAACAAAGGGTAAAGGATTCCAGGGCGTTATGAAACGCTGGAACTTTGGTGGCGGTCGCGCCTCTCACGGTAACTCTGTATCGCACCGTGCACACGGTTCGACCGGTCAGCGTCAAGACCCAGGTAAAGTGTTTAAAGGCAAGAAAATGGCCGGACACATGGGTGATGAAACCGTTACTACGCAGAGCCTGAAAGTTGTTGGCATTGACCTCGAAGACAATCTTGTCCTTGTAGAAGGCGCTGTTCCAGGGGCTCAAAATGCTTGGATCCGCATCACGGACGCTGTCAAAAAGCCAGCGCACAAAGATGTTCCAAAGCCAGCAGGCCTGAAACAATCCGCTAAAAAAGCTGACGCTGCTCCTAAAGCAGAAGAAGCAGCCGCTGCTGAAGCATCGGCCGAAGAGCAAAAAGGTGAATGATTATGAAGATCGCTGTTAAAACATTAGATAACAAAGCCGCGGGTGATATTACGCTCGATGATGCTGTGTTTGGCGTTGAAGTACGCCAAGACGTTCTTCATCAGATGGTGAATTACCAGCTGGCAAAACGCCGCGCCGGTACACACAAAACGCAAACCCGTTCCGATGTGTCCCGTACTGGTAAGAAGCCATTCAAACAAAAAGGGACAGGCTCTGCTCGTGCCGGTGACTTTACACGCGTTATCGATCGCGGCGGTCAGGTTGTACATGGTCCGGTTGTTCGCAGCCATGCCACAGAATTGCCACGCAAGGTTCGCCAGCTCGCAATGAAATGCGCTCTGTCGGCCAAGGCAAAAGAAGGCAAGCTGATCATCGTTGATACGCTGGCCCCTAAAGATCATAAAACAAAAGCAATGGCATCTGCATTCAAAGCCCTCGGTTTTGACTCGGCCCTGATTGTTGGCGGCAAAGAAATCGATGCGAATTTCTCCCGTGCCACAAGCAACATTGCACGTATTGATGTTCTCCCTGTTCAGGGCGCGAACGTCTATGACATCCTGCGTCGCGACACACTGGTCCTTTCCAAGGATGCAGTTGCTGACCTGACGGAAAGACTGAAAGGCGAATAATTATGGCTGCAAAGAAAAAAACAGAAACCAAAGTTGCTGAATGGATGTATGGCATCATCAGTGCACCTGTCGTGACGGAGAAATCCACACGCGGTTCTGAGTATGGCCAAGTTACTTTCAAGGTTCCGCTGACAGCGAAAAAACCTGATATCAAGGCGGCTGTTGAAGCCTTGTTCAAAGTGAAAGTTGCTGCTGTGAACACACTGATCCAAAAAGGCAAGACCAAACGCTTTAAAGGCGTGAAGGCTTTCCGTTCTGATGTGAAAAAGGCGATTGTCACATTGGAAGAAGGTCAAAACATTGACGTGGGCACAAGCCTGTAAAGATAACTAACTATGGCTCTCCGCCGATACTGGAGAAAGGTAAAAGAAGAAAATGGCATTGAA
>CAZUYV010000179.1:2297-4165 GCA_964624435.1 uncultured Micavibrio sp.
AACTATGGCTCTCCGCCGATACTGGAGAAAGGTAAAAGAAGAAAATGGCATTGAAAAAATTTAATCCGATTACGCCCGGTACACGTGGCTTGATCTTGATCGAACGGTCGGGTCTGCACAAAGGCGCGCCTGAGCGTTCCCTGACTGAAGGTAAAAAGAAAACCGGCGGTCGTAACAATATGGGTCGCATCACGTCCTATCACCGTGGGGGTGGTCACAAACAACGTTACCGCCTGATCGACTGGAAACGTAAGAAATTTGACGTTGAAGGCACTGTTTTGCGATTGGAATATGATCCAAACCGCACAGCCTTTATCGCCCTGATTGAATACACAGATGGTGAGAAAGCTTACATTATTGCCCCGCAACGTCTTCAGGCTGGTGACAAAGTTGTTGCCGCCGAGAAAGCGGATATCAAGCCAGGCAATGCGATGCAGTTGAAATCGATGCCTGTTGGTACAATCATCCACAACGTGGAAATGAAAGTGGGCAAGGGCGCTCAGCTCTGCCGTTCCGCTGGAACATATGCTCAACTGGTTGGTCGTGATCAAGGTTATGCCCAGATCAAACTGGCGTCCGGTGAACTTCGTGTTGTTCCTCAGGATTGCATGGCAACTGTTGGTGCCGTGTCGAACCCTGACCACATGAACCAGAACTTCGGTAAAGCCGGACGTATGCGTTGGAAGGGCCGTCGCCCTGTCAACCGCGGCGTCGCCATGAACCCAGTTGACCACCCACATGGAGGCGGCGAAGGTCGTTCATCCGGCGGCCGTCACCCGGTTACACCGTGGGGCAAACCGACCAAAGGCAAGAAAACAAGAACCAATACGCGGACGAGCAAGTTCATCATTCGTCGCAAGAAGAAATAAGGAGTTTAACCAATGTCTCGTTCAGTATGGAAAGGCCCGTTCATCGATCGCTACCTTCTCAAGAAGGTCGAGGATGCACGTTCTTCAGGCAAGAATGCGATTATTCAGACTTGGTCGCGTCGTTCCACCATCCTTCCACAGATGGTTGGCCTGACATTTGGCGTTCACAATGGCAAGAAATTCATTCCAGTCCTGGTTTCTGACCAGATGATTGGTCACAAGCTCGGTGAATTTTCGCCGACGCGTGAATACAAAGGGCATAGCGGTGGCGATAAAAAAGCCGCAGCTAAACCTGCTCAGAAGAAGTAAGGATTAGATAGAGGCTAAAAATGGGAAAAGCACCAAACGAAAGACGCGTCAACGACAACGAAGCCATGGCAATGGCCAAGTTTTTGCGCACTAGCCCTGGGAAACTGGATCTGGTCGCTGCGATGATCCGCGGTAAAAAAGCAGGGCGCGCCCTGACTGACCTGCAGTTCAGCAATCGCCGTATCGCGGTTGAGGTTCGCAAGGTTTTGCAGTCGGCTGTTGCCAACGCGGAAAACAATCACAACCTTGATGTTGATCAACTGGTTGTAGCAGAAGCTTATGTTGGCAAGTCGGTGAAGATGAAGCGCTTCAACCCACGTGCCCGTGGCCGCGCTGCACCAATCGAGAAACATTTTTCGCGCCTGACGATCATCGTTCGCGAAGGTGAAGAAAAAGCTGCCAAAGCGAAAGCTGCGGCACCGAAGAAAGCAGCCGCTCCAAAGGCAGCCGCAAAAACAACTGAAGCAGCTGAGAAAAAACCAGCCGCTAAAAAGACCGCAGCGAAGAAAACAGCGGCTAAAACCGAAACCAAGCAGGACAAAGCATAAGGAGCTTTTAAACTATGGGTCAAAAAGTTAATCCAATCGGTCTGCGTGTCGGTATCAACCGCACTTGGGACTCCCGCTGGTTCGATGACCGCAAATATGCGGACAAGCTGATCCAGGATCTGGAGCTGCGCAAATATGTGCA
>CAZUYV010000180.1:0-4152 GCA_964624435.1 uncultured Micavibrio sp.
AGCTTCCTCGATACTTGAGATGCGCGATATCATCGATAACATTGCCGAAGGGCAAGATGAAAAGTTTAGCGACCTGATCAAGGCCTTGGTCGCCGGGAAGTTCTTTGTCTTTGCACAATCAGAGGACGAAGAAGGCTTAACACTTAACTTCCTTAACTATCTTCTCGAAGATGACGAAACCATCGAATACATCCCGATCTTTACCGATCAGGAAGAAGTTGATGAATTTATTCAGGATGCCGATGTGCCGGATGGTTATGCCTTGTATGAATTTGAAGGCGAATTATTTTCCGACCTGATGGATGAAGACCAATTCCTGATGGTTAATCCTGTGACGGGCGGCATCGTCTTTCAGGGGGCGCATCTCAAGGCGCTCTCGCTCGATAGTTCAGAGCAGACAGCAGAATAAAAAAAGCCCCGCAGTCAGCGGGGATTTTTTTAATTGTATGTCTTGCCTTCAGTTTTCGTTTTGGTGCCGAAGGTTGGCGTTTCATCCGGACCGCGTGGAGTAGGTGCGATCAGCACAGTGCCTTCCGGTGGTTTTGCGCCTGGATCTTCAGGCGCCACCGGGCTTGTCGAGCCAGCAGGGGGAACAAACGTCTGCGATTTATATTCCGATGGGGGGATTGGTGCGTTGACATTGCCTGTGTCTGGCGATGTGCCTTTCAACATTGGTTCTTCTTGCGGAACGCGTGGTTCAGGAATGCGATCCGATGCTGACGATGGAATAGGATTGGTTGGTGTTGCAATCTGTTTTGGCGTTGTCGTTGCCGTTGGTACAGGTGTCGGCGCAGCGGCAGGCACAGCAACAGGGGCTGGAACTGGCGTTGTTGCTTCCTGAGTTGCCACTGTCGGTGTCACTAGCGTTGCAGGTTTTACAACGGGCGGCGTTGCATAAGTTGCTGCTGTTGGTGCGTAAGGCGCAATGCCGGCACGTGGAGCAACCGGAGCGGCCGTTGGTGCCGGAGCAGCGGGTGCAACTGGTGCTGGGGCAACGAAAGGCTGTTGGCCCGGTGTCACAGGAACATAGTTGCCGCCCTTTACCGGGGCGTTGGAAGGGACATAGATTGTTCCAAGCGAGCCTTCACGAACTTCATTCTGTGGAATTTGATAGGCGGTATATCCTTGGCGGTCATTTGCTGGCGCTGCAGACGCTGGAACTTTCGATGGAACCGCAGCCTCTGGGACTGGATAGGCACCAGACTGGTAATCTTTCGGACCTGCATTGTTCGCGTAGGCATAATCAATCGTGCAGCGGCTGTTGATGCAGGCGGCGGCGATTGGAGGATTCAGGTTACATTGCGGATTGGCTTCCATCGGCTTGCCGCAGCGTTGCTGATAAGTCTGCTGTAAAGTTGCAAGGTTCATCTTGTTGACCGGAACGAAACCGCAATTGTCAGCGCAGCTGTTTGTCACGAGAGCGCATTCTTCGTTGGTTGTACAACGTTGCATAGCCGAGGCGACCATCAGGTCGGAGGCGTGAGCGATGCCATTGCCGAGCAAAATTCCGGCAGTAGCCACTAAAACCAAAACAACTTTTTTCATATTTGATCTCCAATGGTATAAGGCTATGGAATAAAACAAATTAACGCCGCTGACCAGCATTTTGTTCCATAGCCCATAACAAGTCTGGACAGGGCAGGACCGTTTCGGCATAAGTTGAGGGTCTGGAAGGGCCTTTAGCTCAGTTGGTTAGAGCGTTCCGCTCATAACGGAATGGTCGCAGGTTCGAGTCCCGCAAGGCCCACCAGACATTCCCTTTGTTAACCTTTTCAGGAACGAAACCTGATATCGCCCGTTGGTAAGCCGCAACCAATGGAGGTTTAAAATGTTCGGATTTATCAAAAATATGTTCTGTGAAGACACGCTGGAACGCCGTAAGGCCAAGGCCGTGAAGCAGGATAAAAAGGTTCGCGAAGCCATGACTTCCAAGGATATGGACCGTAACGTCATGTCCAGCATGCACAACAGCGACCCGATCACGAAATACTAGGGTTTAATTCCCCCAAATGTGAAAATCCCCGCCTTGAAACAGGTGGGGATTTTCTTTGACTTAGCCGCCAAAATCGCTATAAATCGCCTCATTCCCAAGAAGAGGGGGCGTTAAAACCCTCCGGTGTATCCTCGGATCACTCCAAAAAAGGCAATTGGGACAATAACTTGTAGAAAAGCAAAGGACTAAACTCATGAGCGATAAACGCCCTGAATCGAAGCATAAAATTGACCGCCGCCTTGGTGTAAACCTCTGGGGCCGTCCAAAATCCCCCTTCAACACTCGCCAGTCTGGCCCAGGTATGCACGGCGCCCGCCGCGGCAAGCCAACCGATTACGGTATCCAGCTGCAAGCGAAGCAAAAGCTGAAGGGTTACTACGCCAACATCGGCGAGCGTAAATTCCGCCGTTACTACCAGGAAGCCGTTCGCCTGAAAGGCGATACAGGCGAAAACCTGATCGGTCTGCTGGAATCCCGTCTGGATGCCCTGTGCTACCGCGCGAAATTCGTTCCGACAATTTTCGCAGCGCGTCAGTTGGTTTCCCACGGTCACGTTCAAGTAAACGGCAAGCGCGTCACCATCGGTTCCTACGCTGTGAAGCCAGGCGATGTTATCACGCTGAAAGAAAAATCCCGCCAGATGGCCCTCGTCATCACAGCCGGTGATCTGCCAGAGCGCGATGTTCCTGAATATATCGAAGTTGATCACAAAGCCGGTAAGGCGACTTACCTGCGCCAGCCAAAGCTGGAAGATGTTCCATACCCAGTACAAATGGAACCGCACCTTGTGGTCGAATTCTATTCCCGCTAATTTTTGTGGGACACAAATTCAAAGCCGCCCTACGGGGCGGCTTTTTTGTTTCTAGCGATTGCGGCGGCCTGTCAGCACCTTGATGATGCCATGGAAGGTGTTTATTTCCTGTGATGTCATCTGTGCACGGGAGAGCATATTTTGAATGTTGCGCATAACGGTCGGTTGCATTTCCGGCGTGCGGAAGAAACCGCCCTCGGCAAGATCCTGTTCAAGACGGCTGTAAAGATTGTTCAGTTCATCATGCGGCGCTGGGAGATTGTCAGGGTCAATCGGCATCGGCAGGCATGGTTGCGCCTGATACCATTCATAGGCGCAGAGCAGAACCCCTTGGCCGAGATTGAGCGAAGAGAAATCCGGATTTACGGGAATAGTAATGATCGCATGGGAGAGGGCTATATCGTCGTTTTCAAGGCCCGTGCGTTCACAGCCAAACAGGTAGGCGCATTTCTGATTTTGCGAAGAGCGTGCATGAACATCATCGGCGGCTTCACGCGCGGTCATCACGGGTTTGACCATGTCACGCGGGCGGGCGGTGGTGGCATAGACCT
Organism: uncultured Micavibrio sp.; assembly: GCA_964624435.1. Classification (GTDB taxonomy): domain Bacteria; phylum Pseudomonadota; class Alphaproteobacteria; order Micavibrionales; family Micavibrionaceae; genus Micavibrio_A. The sequence continues at coordinate 3,356 of CAZUYV010000180.1, forward strand.
GATGGCAATCGGCAATCGCTTCGGCAGTGGAATTGTAAACGCGTACGGGCGGCATGATATCGAACGCACCGGCGGCCATGGCCTCGGCCTTTTCGCTCGGCCAGCCATCGCGCGGATTGACGATGCGCAATTCATCAATGCCGCAATTGAGCATGGCCCGTGCACAGGCACCGATATTTTCACCCATCTGAGGGCCGACGAGGACAATGACAGGTTTTTGTGTCATGAATTTAACACCGCATAAATACCTATGCTGCCCAAAGTGAGGATTAGGAACGCATCTAGAATCTTCTCTGCCATAGTCGTGGATTTTTTGCGTTCAGGACGGTCGAGCAGCGATTTTTCCCGTTGTGGGAAACCCATATCGTAGCCGATTAAAAGAATGGCCGCTCCATAAAAGGCGATGAGTTCAGCCGAGCGGTTGCCAGAGAAAACCCAGTATGCGGCACCTGCAACCAGCAAGATTTTCAGGGCCATCCGTAACATTGTCAGGCGGCTTTCTTGAGCAGGCGCTCTTTCACTTTGTCGGGGCCGAGGAGTGGAAGCAGCACAGGCAATTCAGGCCCATGTTCCATGCCTGTCAATGCGATGCGGATCGGCATGAAAAGTTCTTTGCCTTTCTTACCGGTTTTTTCCTTCACCGAATTAATCCATGTCGCAAACGTCGTTTCATTCCATGGACCGGGCGGCAGAAGGTCTGCGGCAGCGGCGGTGAAAGAAGGGTCTTCAATCGTTGCCGTGACAGGGTTGTGCGTGACATCCCACCAATCCTTGATATCGGCAAGTTTGGTGAGGTT
>CAZUYV010000181.1:0-4152 GCA_964624435.1 uncultured Micavibrio sp.
TTGGCCTGTCCACCAGCTTCGCCCTCTCGCTGTTTTTCCTGTTTCTCTCAGGTGTGTTTGATTCTGTCAGCATGGTGATCCGCCAGACGCTGATGCAGCTTTTAACCCCTGACACCATGCGCGGGCGTGTCTCTTCGGTGAACTCCATGTTCATCATATCCTCGAATGAACTCGGGGCGTTTGAATCCGGCGCATTGGCTAAATTGCTGGGCCTTGTCCCGGCCGTGGTCATTGGCGGGGTTGGAACGCTGGTTGTCGCGGCTGGCGCGGCTATTGCCTCCCCCAAAATGCGCAATACCGTGATACGCCCGGAAGATCACTGAGACGGAGGATTAGTGCTTTTGGGTCGTATTAAGATACGGATATGCAAAAATTTTCTGCCAAGCGGCTGGTTTTTTGACCGAACAGTCTATTTCATTCCCTGCATTTCATGATATTGTGTGATGCACAAGGACGGATCAACCGGAGTTTACAATGACGAAACAAAGACTTATCACCCCAATTCTGCTGGCGGCGCTGCTGTCCGGCTGCTCCATGATCCCGAATTACGAACGCCCCGCCGTGGAAACACCAGCGAGCTGGAGCGAAGTAAAGGCATCCGCCCCAACCCAGATCGCCAAGGACTGGTGGAAAAACTTCGGGTCGGCTGAGCTTAATTCCCTGATGGAACAGGCCCTCGTCAACAACAATGACATCGGCGCGGCGGTCCAACGGATTGCTCAGGCTCGTGCGACATTGCGTTCCACCTCCTCTTCCCTGTTCCCGAGCGTGGATGGCAGGGCCTCTATCACCAATGAAAACATCAACAACCGCGCAACCGGCGGGGCTGACAGCAACGACACAGGCGGACTGGCCGGTGTTGATATTTCCTATGAACTCGACCTGTTCGGCCTGAACCGCGCCGAAATTGAATCGGATGAAGCAGACCTGCTCGGAACTGAATTCGCGCATGATGCTCTTGCCCTCGTCGTCATGGGCGATGTCGCCAAAACATATTTCAATGTGTTGAACCAGCAAGAACGTCTCGGCATTGCCGACCAGAATTTGAACAGTGCGCGGGAACTTCTGCGGATCGTTCAGGCCCGCTATGATGCAGGTGCCACAACGCTTCTCGATGTGTCACAACAAAAATCCGATCTGGCCACCAGCGAGGCAAACCGCGCGCTGATTGAAAACCAGATGAAGATTGCAAAATCTTCGCTGGCCGTGCTCGTTGGCATTCCACCGCAAAGTCTTGTCGTCACTGGCAAAGATTTGCGCGCCCTGCCTGTACCGCAAGTGGCACCGGGACAACCATCCAGCCTGCTGGAACGTCGTCCTGACATCCGTCAATCCGAAGCATCGCTTCTCGCTGCCAATGCCGATATAGGCGCGGCGCGTGCGGCCTTCTTCCCGCAAATCACTTTGGGCGTTGGCGCCAGCATAGGCGCAACACCGCTCGGTGATCCTGCAACGACAATTCTTTCATTGGGATCATCCCTTCTCGCGCCTATCTTCAAAGGCGGATTGCTTCAGGGCAATCTTGACCGCACACAGGCACGTAAACTGGAACTCGTGGAAAACTATCAGAAGACAATCCTGACATCGTTCAAGGAAGTGGAAGATGCACTTTCCACGGTGAAATCTTCCAGTGCCCGTGAAGCATCGTTGCAAACAGCGATGAACGAAGCGCGCACCGCATACAACTTGTCGCAACAGCAATATGACGCTGGCGCGATTGACTTCCAGATCCTGCTCGATGCGCGCCGCACGATGCTGACAGCCGAAGACACTTACATTCAGACCAAGAATGAACGCCTCGCCGCCGCCGTTGATTTGTTCAAGGCCTTGGGTGGTGGATGGTATGAAGGGTCGGGCATAGCCCCTATGCCTGATGTACCGGTTGTTGCCCCGGTCGCCCCTGCGGCTCCAGCCACAGCCCCCGCTGTACCGACAACGGCGCCGGCCCCAATTACGCCCACCAGCCCGGGCGCTGTCTAATACGGCGATTTTCCTTCCATTCATGGGGGAAAATCCTGTATATCTGCGCCCGATATGAGCAACGCCGCACCCAAAATTGGCATGATTTCCCTTGGCTGCCCCAAGGCTCTGGTTGATTCCGAACGGATCATCACCAAGCTGCGCACTCAGGGTTATGAGATGTCGGGCCAATATAATGACGCCGATGTCGTTATTGTGAACACTTGCGGCTTTCTCGATTCCGCCAAGGAAGAAAGCCTGAACGCGATTGGCGAAGCCATGAAGCAAAACGGCAAGGTCATCGTCACAGGCTGCATGGGCAAGAACCCGGAGGAAATCACCTCCCGCTTCCCCAATGTTCTGGCCGTGACCGGTGCGCATCAATATGAACAGGTGGTTGAGGCCGTGCACGATGCCGTGCCGCCGAAGCATGACCCGTTTATGGATCTTGTCCCGGCGGAAGGCCTGCGCCTCACCCCGCGCCACTATGCCTACTTAAAAATCTCCGAAGGATGCAATAACCGCTGCACTTTCTGCATTATCCCATCTTTGCGCGGCGACCTTGTTTCCCGCCCGATCCATCATGTGATTGCCGAGGCTGAAAACCTGAAACGCGCTGGCGTGAAAGAAATCCTCGTGATCTCACAAGACACTTCCGCCTATGGCATCGACCTCAAATATCAGGAGTTCGGCTGGAAGGGCAAAAAATGGGCGACCAAGTTCCAGGATATGTGCGAAGCGCTCGGTGAACTCGGCATCTGGGTGCGTCTACATTACGTTTACCCCTACCCGCATGTTGATAAAGTCATCCCCCTGATGGCGGAGAAGAAGATTCTTCCTTACATCGACATCCCGTTCCAGCATGCCCACCCGGAAGTGCTCAAACTCATGAAGCGTCCTGCGCACCAGGAAAAGACGGTTGAGCGGATCAAGAACTGGCGCGCCATGTGCCCGGACCTGACTATCCGCTCGTCCTTCATCGTCGGCCACCCCGGCGAGACCGAGGAGCATTTCCAGTATATGCTCGACTGGCTCAAGGAAGTGCAGCTGGACCGCGTTGGCGCGTTTAAATATGAGCCCGTCTCCGGCGCCAAGGCCAACGAGATAGAATTACAGGTTCCTGAGGACGTGAAGCAGGATCGGTTCGAACGGTTCATGGCGGTTCAGCAGGAGATCAGTGCCGCCCGCCTCGCCCGCAAGGTCGGCCAGACCATCGATGTCATCATCGATGAAGTCGGCGAAGATGGCGGGGCCGATGGACGGTCAGAAGGCGATGCGCCCGAGATTGACGGCAAAGTCTTCCTGCGCGATGCCGGCCACCTGAAACAGGGCGATATCGTCAAAGTCACCATCGAAGACGCGGATGATTATGACCTCTACGGTGTTCCAGCCGCCGCCTGATAAAAAACCCCGCCTCGCAGCGGGGTTTAATTTTGGATGACATTAACAAATCGCATTAACCACTTGTTTCACGTGAAAAAACGTGATCCCGATTCGGGTCATGGGCGGTTCATGCCCTTAAGGGCATAAGACGTTACGGGTGGGGATATATTGCTGCCCCAGAACGCCGCCGCCAATTGCGCCGCCGACCGTCGCCAGATCCTGCCCTCTGCCAGAACCAATCTGGTTCCCGGCAACACCGCCCGCCACAGCACCGATGGCCGCACCGACGACATTGGCATCGTCACAAGAGCTGGCAGCCTGCTGCTCGGGCTGTGGAGCCTGCGCCTTAGGATCATCCCAAACAATCTCTTCCTTCTGGGATTTCGCCTTGTCAGGCTCAACCATAGCCCTCTGAGCAACATAGGCACTAGCGCCAGCTGTCGCCAGAATAAGGGCCAGGGCCCCGCCGCCGATAAGCAACGCATGTTTGGTTTTCCGTGTCATTTAGACCTCCTGCGGTTTAATTGCAAAAGACAAACGGCCAGCCTTAGACTTCAGTTCCCAGCCCCAAAAATCCATAAAAAACCCCGCCGAAGCGGGGTTTCTCAAATCTCTAATAAAGCCTAGTGGCAGCCGCCATGGCCGCAACCGCAGGAACCACCCTTGGTTGTACCTTTGTCTTGCTCTTTGGCTGTTTCTGGCTTTTGTGTGTCTGTGGACATTTCTGTGTTTCCTTTTCGCTAAATTCATTTGCACCCATACAATCGGGGCTTCCTAGACACCATATAGGTTTTGACCCCCGAAAGGCAA
>CAZUYV010000182.1:0-4131 GCA_964624435.1 uncultured Micavibrio sp.
TTATGGACGGCATCCGGGTTAAAACGTACAACACAGGTAAGATGGAACGTTTTTGTAAATTGCAGATGCGATATGAGGCCGTGGATATTTTTCCCCGTATTGGCCTTCTCAGCGGATTTGACCGCAAGCGCGCCGAGGAATGGGTGGTTTTTTCAAACGAGCAGAAAGACCGCATCGCCGCGATTTCCAACGCCTACGACAAGATGTCATCGCTCAATATCAAAAAGACCCGGGCACTGGTGTATGAATTTGGCAATGATATTATTTTGCAGACTTATCTGCTCTGGCTCGCGATAGAGGGGATGAATCCCAATCTCGAAATTTTTGAAATCGCGCGTTATTGGCATCCGCCAACATTTCCGATTACAGGCGATGACCTGATCGCGAAGGGCACGCCGCCCGGCAAGAACCTTGGCAAAAAGCTCAAGGCTCTCGAAGAAAAGTGGATCAAGTCCGACTTTAAAGAACTGCCGAAATTTTAGTTGGGTTACCCCAAGATCATTTCGATATGGGCGAGAATTGCCGGATCGCGTTTGCCAAAACCACTTTCATAGAGGCTTGGGTATTTCTTTTTCATCGCATCTAAGTCGGCTACAAGATCGATCTCATCAGAAAGAGCTTTGCTTCTAACTTCACCCATTGTGTGGGTAATAGTGGTGGCGTTATTAAACGCTGCTTTTGGGCGTTGTGTCATCGAATTTCCCCTTCGAATTAAACTGCCATGTTTATATCAGTGGAATCTGCTTTTCGGCAATAAATTTGTATAAATCATTCCACAGATTGAGTTTTTGCCAAGTTTAGGGCCATTTAACTTCAGGCGGCATAGACATTAAAATTGCCTCGGTATTGCCGCCGGTCTTCAGGCCGAACTGGGTTCCGCGATCATAAAGCAGGTTAAATTCAACATAGCGGCCGCGTTTGACCAGTTGCTGTTCGCGTTGTTCATCCGTCCATGCGCGGTTCATATGGCGGCGAACGATTTCCGGATAGATATGGGCGAAGGTGGCGCCGACATCTTTGGTAAAGGCGAAATCATTGTCCCAGTTCCCGGTATCCAGATAATCATAGAAAATCCCGCCAACACCACGCGGTTCGTTCCGGTGCGGCAGGAAGAAATATTCATCGCACCATTGTTTGAATTTCGGATGATAGGCGGGATCATGCCGGTCACAGCAGTCTTTCCACGCGGCGTGAAAATCGGCAGTGTCTTTGTCATCGGGGATCATAGGCGTTAAATCGCCGCCGCCGCCAAACCATGCCTTGGATGTCATCACCATGCGCGTGTTCATATGCACGGCCGGGACGAGGGGGGATTGCATATGCGCGACGAGCGAGATTCCACCGGCCCAGAATTCGCCATTGCTGTCTTCCGCGCCCGGAATTTGTTTGGCGAAGCCTTCGGCAAAGCGCCCGTGCACGACAGAAATATTGACGCCGACCTTTTCAAACACGCGCCCGCGCATCAGGGAAATTTCACCACCGCCTTGCAGGATGCTGCCCGAACTGTTCGGTTCGCCATCGCCGTCACGGTCCCACGGCTTGCGTTCAAACCGTCCGGGGGGCAGGTGGATTTTGGGTCCACCGGTCAGGTCGTCTTCGATGCTCTCAAACGCCGAGCATATGATATCCCGCAAACCGCGGAACCAGTCGGACGCCTGTTTTTTATGATCCGGGTTTTCCATGACGGTTTTATCTACCCTCTGCTTTCCTTTGTCTAGCCGGTTTTGTTGTTTTTCAAGGGCATCCATTAGTTCGTTCGTCCTCGTTTTAAAAAATGCAGGACGACTTATTTAATAGTTCGTTTGAAGGATTCTTTAAAAGTGGGATGACATTAACTTTGTCGTTCCTCGTTGTTCCATAGGTAAAACATCATAGGATATTATTCCTAATAAATCAATTTAAATAGCTTGCGACCACCTCATCTTTTAATTATGAATATTGAAATGCGAGTGTGAAATACGGGAAGAAGTATGACTGGTTATCTGGGTAAAAAGTTTCATAAATCTGCAAAGACCGAGCACCACAAATCATTCGTTGAACGTGGTGTCGATCGTCAGGAGATGGGGTATCCCAACAATCTTGGGGTTGGCACCAGAGTTTATGGACGCATTGATCCGGCCGTGCCAACACATAGAAAAGTTGGCGAGGTAAGACCATTGTTCGTCACCGGCCTGTGGCGTGAAGACGGAATCCTGAGAAAGATCGAGGTCCATCCGTTTACCACGAAGATGTATAATATTTCTCCGGGCGATCTTCTGGTCAGCACCGATGAGATGATGGAGGCCTTTGACAGTAGCAGGCCTGACCGTTTGAAAACATCAACGACAATCATCCTGGACAATACGGCGCATAATTTCCCGGATGGCAAAAAAATAAGCGATGTTTTTAAAATCAATTCTGACTGGTGGTCCGACCTTTTAATCCACCGGGCCTATTCCCTGATGTATAGCCCATCCTTGGAAGTTTATATTCAAGGCAAGATAGGGGCATCACTGACGCGCACGGGATTTGTTTTTGGCCATATTCCGGATTCAGCTATTCGTGCGAATATTGATTTTATCCCTGATCATTTCAGCGCGAGTATCCGCCGCACAAGGGTGAAAGGATTTTCCCAACAGCAGATAGACGAGATTCCCGCAAAGGTGATCAGATTTGTTGAATCGCAGGGGAGGGTAGACGATTTTTCTTTCCCGTCAGTGGCGGAGTTGCCGACGCGGACGCATCCATTCCATTATCCAAAATGGGAAAAGACTTTGCCCCCTGAGCCGCCATCACCGCAATTGCCGTAACGCTTCCCCGGCCACCATCGCGCAGGCATTGACCACGTTCAAGGATCGCACAGCGCCGACCATGGGAATCGTGATCCGGTGCGTGACGGATTCGTGAATTTCAGGCGGCACGCCGGTACTCGCCCGTCCGGCGAGCAAGATGTCCCCATCCTGAAAAGAAAAATCCAGATAAGAGTTTGCCGCTTTGGTTGTCAGTAAGATGATGCGATTTTGTTGATAACGGTTCGCAAAAACTTCCCAGGATGAATGTTTGTGAATGGTGACGTGATCGATGTAATCCATGCCGGAACGGCGGATTTTCGCGTCATCCCACGGGAAAGTGGTGGGTTCTATAATATCGACCGGCATGCCAAGGCAGGCAGCAAGGCGCAGGGCGGCCCCAACGTTCTGGGGAATGTCTGGTTGATAAAGGGCGAGGTGGATGTTCATGGAGCGGCACTCTAGGATATTTTATTGCGGAATTCCACAAATCCCCACTTGCGAGAGGGGCGAATTTGATGGTATTTCGAAGCGTCAATTCGTGACTAAAATCAATACGAAAACGGTACTATAATGAGCTCAAATACCCCGTCTCCGACAAGCAATGCCAATTCGGAGCATGGCGAAACCCGCCGCGATTTCCTTTTCCTGACAGCCGCCGCCTTTGGCGCGGTGGGGGCCGGTTCAGTCGCCTGGCCATTCATCGACCAGATGAACCCAGCCGCCGATACGGTCGCGATGTCCACGACGGAAGTCGATCTTGCACCGATTGAACCGGGGCAGGCGATCACCGTGATGTGGCAGGGGAAACCTGTTTTCATTCGTCACCGTACCGAAGAAGAAATCAAGGAAGCCGAAGCCGTTGATATCAGCACGCTGCGCGATCCGCAGACGGATGATCAACGTATTCAAAAAGGCCATACGCAATGGCTGATCCTCGTCGGGATTTGCACGCACCTTGGCTGCGTTCCACAGGGACAAAAATCAACCGATGTTCGCGGCGAGTTCGGCGGCTGGTTCTGCCCATGCCATGGTTCGCATTACGATACATCAGGCCGTATCCGCAAAGGCCCAGCACCGAAAAACCTGGCCGTGCCACCTTATGCATTCACATCCGATACCGCCATCCGCATCGGCTGATCATCAGGATTTAAGAGGAAGTAATAGAAATGTCTTCGAGCGAACGTCAAAAATTTGAAAATCCGGTGATTGAGTGGGTTGATTCCCGCCTGCCGATTTTTACGATGATCAATAAAGAATACGGTGTCTTCCCGACGCCGAAGAACTTTACGTACCTTTGGAGCTTTGGCGGCATCGCCATGACCATGCTGATCATCATGATCGTGACCGGCATTACGCTCGC
>CAZUYV010000183.1:0-2659 GCA_964624435.1 uncultured Micavibrio sp.
GCAACTTCGTAGTTTTTAAAAAAGAAATCCCGGAAAAAAACGTTGTTCTTTTCATAGCCGTTGATTTTGGAAGTTTGCAAAAAATTATAGAAAAAATCCTGCAGAAGAATGGGAGTCATCTAAAAGCAGAAGTTTTTATAGGTAACTTTTCTGGACTCGACCAAATATTCATTCATCAGGATAATTTTCAATTTGGAAATCAGATCGCGACAATAAGCTATCTCCCCGATGAAACATCCGACGGCGCAATTTCTGAAGATTTCAGCGCCTTGTTAATTTTCTTAGCGGTCTTTGGCGCTTTTTCAGGCCTATTGCTGACCTTTCACAAAATCATCATGCGTGCCCGGACAACGGAAACCGAAAAACTTGCTATAGAGAAGAAGCTTGCATGGCAAAATAACTTTTTTAACAAAATGATTGAAAATCTCCCGGGCGTTCTTTTTGTCAAAGATGTGCAGGATGACTATCGATTCTTTATGCTGAACAAAGCGGCAGAAGATTTCTTTGGTATGAACCGGGAAGACGTTCTCGGAAAGTCGGATTTTGATCTATTCACACCGGAACAGGCCAATTTTTTTCGCATGATCGATGAATCGACCCTAACATCCGGCAAGATAGTTGATATTCCATGCGAAATGGTGACTACACCCACCAAGGAAATGTTCTGTCACACCAAAAAAGTTCCCATTTATGATGAACAGGGAAAGCCGCAATATCTGGTCGGTCTTCTGGAAGACATCACCTTGCGCAAACGCAACGAAATGGAACTCGCCAATTACCGGGAGAATCTCGAAAAGATGGTGAGCGAACGCACAGAGAAACTGAAAAACGCCATTCGCAAGGCAGAGGAAGCCAATCGGCTCAAATCGGAATTCCTTGCGACGATGAGCCATGAAATTCGGTCCCCCATGAGTGGTGTCATCGGTATGGCGGAATTGATGCTGGACACTCCCCTCACCTCGGAACAAAAGGGCCTGACCAGAACCATCCTTAATTCCGGCGAAATTCTGATGGGGATTATTGAGGATATTCTCGATTTCTCGAAGATTGAAGCGAACAAGCTGGAACTGGACCCTATTGCTGTCAACATGCTGGAAATCGTCGATGATGTCTGCATGCTCTATTCCACCAAGGCACGCGATAAGGCACTGGAACTTGCCGTTCGTTATATTCCGGGCAGCGAACAATTTGTTTATGCCGATCCGGTGCGCGTTCGTCAGGTTCTGGGCAATCTCATCAACAATGCGATCAAATTCACGGAAACCGGCTATGTCATCGTGACAGTCCGTGAAGATACTGAGGCCCAATTGCCTGACGATCAAGTCCGTCTTGTCTTTGGCATTCAGGACACTGGGATCGGCATCGATGAAAAAGATCAGGATCGCATCTTCGAGACATTCTCACAGGCCAATTCTTCTACCACCCGCAATTACGGCGGCACGGGTCTGGGCCTTTCCATCTGCAAAAAATTGATCGAACTGATGGGCGGCGAGTTAACCGTGAAAAGTGAGCCCGGTAAAGGTTCCCTCTTCGAATTTTCCTTGCCCATGCCTCGCAACCGTGAGGAAGTTTTTATCCAAACAAGACCGCCGATCCTCAAGGATTTGAAGATCATGGTAGTGGATGATCTCCCTGTCATCCGCACAATGGTGTCGGAACAGATGAACAATGCGGGCATGATATGCGATTGCGCTGAAAATGGGCATGAAGCCCTTGCCAAACTGGCAGAGGCCCGTGACAGCGGCAAAATGTACGATATCCTGCTGATTGATTACCTGATGCCCGGCATGAACGGCGAAATGCTGGCCCGCGCCATCAATGATGAAGAGGGGTTCCGCGATATCTGCCTGATCATGTTAACCGCCGCTGGCAATCCCATCGTGGCCGATGATTATGCCGAAAAAGGATTCTCCGCTTATATTTCTAAACCCGTGCGGGCCCTGCAACTTGTGGAAACTCTTGCCGTGGTTTGGGGTAAATACAGCGACGGTTATAAAGACACACTGATCCGGGTAGATACACAGGGCCTTGGCAATGAACTGCAGGAAGAAAAATATTACAAACTAAACGGATCCCGCATCCTTCTGGTCGAAGACAGCCGCCTCAATCAGGCCTTTGCCGAAGAAGTTCTATCTCAGCTTTCCTGCGATGTCGTCACCGTCTCAAACGGGCAAGAAGCGCTTGAAACCGTACAAAATCAGCATTTTGACCTCATCCTGATGGATTGTCAGATGCCGGTGATGGATGGTTTTGAAGCCTCCAAAAGAATCTGTACTCTGAAACGTCAGGGTGTGATCGATAAGAATATTCCGATTATCGCCCTCACAGCCAACGCGATGAAAGGCGACAAACAACGTTGCATGGAGGCCGGAATGGATGACTACATCACCAAACCGGTACGCAAGAATGAACTGAAAGAAAAAATTTATTCATGGCTTCACCATGATGGTGAGTTCACTATTCAGACGAACGGGTATGTTATGCCAGACTTTATCCCCGAATATCGCGAGGCTGTAATCCTCGATCAGGATATCCTCAAAGAGGCCCGTATTCTTCTTAAAGAAAAATTTGATTTCATGCTGGATTGTTATATCGAAGACGTCGAAAGCTATATCCATGAAATTCAGGAAGCCCTGATCAAACATGATCTGGAGGCGCT
>CAZUYV010000183.1:2759-4049 GCA_964624435.1 uncultured Micavibrio sp.
CGCGGCTCGGTAAAGCGCAGGCCCTGCTCGCTGCAGAAGCCTTCGACTTGTTTCACCAGTTTTGTAATTTCTGCCTTATTCATAACGTCACCTTGCCTATTCTTATACACGGCTTGCCCCTGCTCCCGCCATAATTATTTGGAACATTTAGCCTGTTGGGAAAGGGGCGCTAAGCCATTGAAGCCGCCCTGAAATCCTACTATAGTCGGCCTCAAGCCAACACACATATATATAGGTGATCCCGATGGGTCTGACGCTCCGCCGCCTTGCCGCGGCCTTTGTCCTTCTTTTGGCCTTCTCCGCGCCCGCACTGGCGCAGGAGGAAACAAGTCCCAAAGAGCTCAGGATTCTGCGCGTTACTCCCGAAGGCAAGGATGTTCCGGCTACGCGGCAGATCGTGATCGAATTCAATCGCCCTGTTGTGCCGGTCGGCCCGATGGACCGCAAGGCCGAAGAACTTGGCATCACCATCACCCCCGCTGTGGAATGCCAATGGCGCTGGCTCAACACCTCCGCCCTCTCCTGCAATCTTGGTGAAGAAACCCAGCTTTCCCGCGCCACCACATATAATCTGAAGATCGAACCAAAGATTGCCGCCGAAGATGGCGCGATGATTGCGGAGGCCTATGACCATAATTTTACCACCGCCCGCGCCAATGTCGAAAATGCTTACATTGATAAATGGTTGTCACCAGGACAGCCGCGTTACCGCCTTTCCTTCAATCAGCCTGTTTTCAAAAAGTCGATTGAAAAAAATATCTATTTTGAAGGCGTGGTCAGCGCCATCCGGTATCCTGTGAAGGTCGAACCGGTAGAAGACGATGAATCCGAACCGGTAAAGACGAACGGTGATGAAGCGCGCAGCTACTGGCTGGTCACACCAACCGAAGAAATGCCGCTGAATACGGCAATAGATCTAAAACAGGGAATGGGCCTCGCCTCATCCGAAGGTCCGGAAGCCAGCGAAGATATTCGCGACCTGAAATCTTTTTACACCTTCCCCGAATTCGCCTTTAAGGCCGTCGTTTGCTATTCCGCCAGCAATCAGGAAATCCGTTTCATTCCCGGCAACCCGGCGACAGATCTTCTCTGTAACCCCATGATGCCTGTACGCCTTGTCTTCTCCGCGCCCGTCATGCGCTCCGTTGTTAAAGATGAACTGAAATTCACACCTGACCTCGCCGGTGGCCGCAAAGACTATAACCCATGGGGCGATGAAAGCCGCGATTGGTCGAACCTTGGCGATGAACACGCGACGCAGGACCGTGAATATTCCATCGGCCTTCCTGT
>CAZUYV010000184.1:0-4039 GCA_964624435.1 uncultured Micavibrio sp.
CCTTTCACAGGATGAAGCGACACGCCATGCCTCGTTTTTCGATTTTCATAATTTCCGCACTCGTTCTCCTTGTTTCTGTCTCTGCCGCGTTTGCCGCGCCTTTGAAAGAAATCCGCATCAATGGTGCGCAACGGATTGAACCATCGACCATTCTTTCCTACCTCAACATGCAGACAGGCTCAGACCTGAATGACGACACCATGAATGAGGGCCTTAAGAATCTGTTCGCGACTGGTTTGTTCGCTGACGTGAAAATGAAACAGCAGGGCGGTATCTTGCTGGTTGATGTTGTTGAAAACCCGATCATCAATGAAATCGCCTTTGAAGGTAATGACCGCATTGAAGATGATGAGCTGATGGCCGAGATCGGCCTCCGCCCACGTCAGGTTTACACCAAGACAAAAGTGCAGAACGATGTTTCGCGCATTTATCAATTGTATCAACGCGGCGGCCGTTTCGCCGTTGATATCGAACCAAAGATCATCGAACTCGACCAAAACCGCGTGAACCTCGTCTTCGAAATCGTTGAAGGCGATATTACGGCCATCAAGGGTATCAAGTTCGTTGGCAACAAGGCCTTCGATGACGATCAATTGCGCAGCGAACTGAGCACCCGTGAAGAACGCTGGTATCGCTTCTTTGCAACCGACGACCGTTATGATGAAGACCGCGTAAAGTTCGATGAAGAACTGCTGCGCCGTTATTACCTGAAAAACGGTTATGCCGATTTCCGCGTTGTGTCGTCCGTCGCCGAATTGTCGGAAGACAAGGAAGATTTCTACCTGACATTCACAGTGGAAGAGGGGCCACGTTATAAAATCTCCGGCATCGCGATTACATCCGATCTGCGTGGTTTTGACGGTTCCGTCCTGAAAGAGGATGTGACCTTCGTTCCTGGCCAATGGTATGACGCCGACGCTGTTCAACTGAGCGTTGATAAAATGACCAACCGCCTTGGTGACATGCAATATGCCTTCGTTGATATTGACCCAAGAGTTGAACGCAATACCGCCGATTCATCCGTTGTTATCGATTTTGCCATCGGGGAATCGCCACGCGTCTTCGTTGAGCGCATCGACATTCATGGCAACCTTCGCACAATTGACAAAGTCATTCGTCGCGAGCTGGAAATGGTTGAGGGCGACCCGTTCAGCAAATCCAAATTGGCGCGGTCCGAACAGAATTTGCGCAACCTTGCTTACTTTGAAGACGTAAAAATCAAAACTCTGCCAGGCAGCGCGCCTGACAAAACAGTTCTTGATATCGAAGTGGCTGAACAATCAACCGGTGAACTTTCTATCGGGGCTGGTTTCTCGACATCCGACGGTCCTTTGGCTGATCTGCGCATTCGGGAACGCAACCTGCTGGGTAAAGGCCAAGACTTGACCTTCGCCACGACAATCGCCGGGGAGCGTACTGAATTCGATGCTTCCTTCACGGAGCCTTACTTCCTTGATCGCGATATGTCGGCCGGTGTTGATGCCTTCCACATCACACGCGATCTGCAGGATGAAAGCTCGTACGACCAACGTCGTACCGGCGGTGCCCTGCGTATTGGTTATCCTCTGTCGGAAAAAGTCCGCCAGACTTGGAAATACCGTCTGGAACAAAACGAAATTACCGATGTTAAAGACACAGCCTCGACTTACGTTAGGTTGCAGGAAGGCGAACGCGTAACCTCAGCAATTTCGCAGCGTTTGTCTTATGACGGACGTGACAGCGTTCAGTTCCCTGCAGAAGGTCTGTATTCCTGGCTTGATCTTGAGGGTGCAGGTCTTGGTGGCGATGCCAAGTATGTGTCCGGTTCTATCGGTTCCAGCTATTATATTCCGTTCTATGAGAAGAAAGTTGTCCTGAACTTCATGGGTGAGACTGGCGCAATCCAGGGTATTTCCGATGAAGATGTTCAGATCAACGAACGTTACTTCCTTGGCGGCGATAACCTTCGAGGCTTTGAGAAATCCGGTATTGGTCCTCGTGATATCCTGACAAAAGATGCTCTCGGCGGTAATTTCTTCTATCGCGGTACGGTTGAGTTGTCATTCCCGATTGGTCTGCCTGAAGAGATGGGTGTTTCCGGCCATGCCTTCAATGACGTTGGCGCGCTCTGGGATCTGGATACAAAAGGCCCGTCTGTTGTTGATGAAAACAGCATCCGTGCAGCGGCCGGTCTTGGTATTTCCTGGAAATCGCCAATGGGCCCGGTTCGTGTCGATGTAGCCTTCCCGTACGTTAAGGAAGAATATGACGAGGAAGAGAATTTCCGTTTCAGCTTTGGAACCAGATTCTAATCCTGCAAGTTTTTAAAAGATATTGATGAAGAGGTTTTTTATGTTACGCCACACCGTTGTAATTGTTTTTCTTGCTGCCCTGATTTTCACAGGAATGGGGACATCGTCTGCACATGCGGCTGATCCCCTAAGTATCGGCATTGTTGATGTCGAAAAGATCCTTGCTGAATCCAAGGCGGCTCAAGATCTTCAGAAACAACTGCAGGCGAAAAAAGAATCCTTCCAGAAGGAATTTGCTGAAAAAGAGAAGCAGCTGAAAGCCAATGAAGATACGCTGGTGAAAGAAAAAGAAACGGTTCCTGCGGAAGAATTCGCGAAAAAACGCAAGGCCTATGAAGAAAAGGTCATGGATGTCCGCAAGCTGTTTCAGAAGAGCCGCAACTCGCTTGACCAGGGTCTTTCCAATTCCATGCAGGAGCTACGTAAAAGCATCGTTCAGGCCACAACAGAAGTTGCTGATGAAAAAGGCTATGACGTTATCCTGACACGTGAGAGCGTTCTGATTGCGGGCAAGAGCCTCGATATTACAACCGACGTGCTGGCCAAGCTTGATGCCAAGGTCACAAAAATTCCCCTGAAGGTGGAGTAACCTTCCTCTAAGGTTGAACAAGCGATGGCCGATCCCCGTTTCTTTACGAAGACCCCCGCACAGTCGCTGGCCGATCTGGCAAAGGTTGCAGGTGGATCACTGGCGGATCCTTCTACCGCCAGTCTGATGATCAGTGATGTCGCGGCGCTTGATGTTGCCGGGGCAGGGCAGATAAGCTTTCTCGATAATCCAAAATACAAAGACGGATTCGCCGCATCCAAGGCTGCCGCCTGTATTGTAGCCGAACCGCTGGTGCACCTCGCGCCCAAGGGCATGGCGCTGATCATTTCCAAGAGCCCCTATAAATCCTATGCGCTTGTGGCGCAGGCTTTCTATCCGCTGGTTTTTCCAGCGGCCGATATTTCCAAGGCGGCGCATATCGATCCATCCGCCAGCATCGGCAAGGGCTGCATTATCGAGGCGGGTGTGGTCATTGGCGCGAAGGCAGTGATTGGCGAAGGCACATGGATTGGTGCGAACAGCGTTATCGGCGCAGGCGTTCAAATCGGCGCGCGCTGCAAGATTGACCCCGTCGTGACGATTTCCCATGCAGAGCTTGGCGATGGGGTGCGTCTTTATCCCGGCGTGCGGATCGGGCAAGATGGTTTTGGTTTTGCTATCGATCCGGCAGGGCATGTAAAGGTGCCGCAGCTGGGCCGCGTGATCATCGGCGATAATGTCGAGATCGGCGCAAACACCTGTATCGACCGTGGCGCCGGTCCGGATACTGTGATCGGTTCGGGAACATGGATCGACAACCAGGTCCAGATTGGCCACAACGTCAAAATCGGCAAGCGTTGCGTCCTGATCGCCCAGTGTGGCGTGGCGGGTAGCACAGTGCTGGAAGATTACGCTGTTCTGGCCGCGCAGGCCGGCGTTGCCGGCCACCTTAAGATCGGCATGGGCGCCCGGATCGGCGCCAAGTCAGGGGTTATGCGCGATGTGCCAGCCGGAGAAGAACATCTGGGCGCGCCATCCATGCCAGTTAAGGAATTTATGCGTCAGCAGGTTGCGTTAAAACAATTGACGAAGCGCCAAAAAAGCGAATAAAAACAATGGTTATGAGCGAGAAACAAACTACCTTCGATATTGTCAGCGTGATGGAGATGATTCCCCACCGCTATCCTATTCTTCTGGTTGACCGGATTCTTGAATTCGT
>CAZUYV010000185.1:0-4032 GCA_964624435.1 uncultured Micavibrio sp.
TATCCTTGGCCGTAACGTGCACGATACCGTTGGCATCGATGTCAAACGTCACTTCCACCTGTGGAACGCCGCGTGGAGCAGGGGGCAGGCCGACAAGGTCGAACTGACCCAGCAGCTTGTTGTCCGCCGCCATTTCTCGCTCGCCCTGGAAGACGCGGATCGTCACGGCGGATTGATTGTCTTCCGCTGTTGAGAATGTCTGCGACTTCTTGGTCGGGATAGTGGTGTTGCGGTCGATCAAACGTGTGAACACGCCGCCGAGTGTTTCGATACCCAAGGACAGAGGTGTAACGTCGAGCAAGAGAACATCTTTGACGTCGCCTTGCAGAACGCCGCCCTGAATCGCTGCGCCATCGGCCACGACTTCATCAGGGTTCACGCCTTTGTGAGGATCCTTACCGAAAAATTCTTTCACGGTTTCAACGATCTTTGGCATGCGGGTCATACCGCCCACCAGAACGATATCATCAATGTCCGAGGCTTTCAGGCCGGCATCTTTCAACGCGGCTTTCAGCGGGCCAACCGTTTTCTTGACGAGATCATCAACAAGGCTTTCCAGCTTGGCGCGGGTCAGCTTGACGTTCAGGTGTTTCGGACCGGCCGCATCCGCCGTAATGAACGGCAGGTTCACATCGGTCGATTGCGAGGACGACAATTCAATCTTCGCTTTTTCGGCAGCTTCTTTCAGACGTTGCAGCGCAAGCTTGTCATTGCGCAGATCAATTGCCTGTTCCTTTTTGAATTCATCGGCCAGATAGTCGATGATGCGGGCATCGAAATCTTCCCCGCCGAGGAACGTGTCCCCGTTGGTGGATTTCACTTCGAACACGCCATCGCCGATTTCAAGGACGGAGACGTCAAATGTACCGCCGCCGAGGTCATACACGATGATTGTGCCGGCTGTTTTCTTATCAAGACCGTAGGCCAGAGCGGCGGCCGTCGGTTCGTTGATAATACGCAGCACTTCGAGACCGGCGATTTTACCGGCATCTTTTGTCGCCTGACGTTGAGAGTCGTTAAAATACGCAGGAACAGTGATGACAGCCTGATCGACTTTTTCGCCGAGGAAGCTTTCCGCCGTTTCTTTCATTTTCTGCAGGATCATCGCCGAAATCTGCGCTGGTGATTTTTTCTCGCCATCAACTTCGACCCAGGCATCGCCATTGTCGCCCTTGATGATTTTGAAAGGCGCTGTCTTGATCATTTTCTGCACTTCGGCATCTTCGAAGCGGCGCCCGATCAGGCGCTTGACAGCATACATTGTGTTTTCGGGGTTTGTGACCGCCTGGCGTTTCGCCGGCTGGCCCACGAGACGTTCGCCATCTTTGGAGAAAGCGACCATCGAAGGCGTGGTACGTGCACCCTCAGAATTTTCTATGACCCGTGCTTCTTTTCCGTCCATAACGGAAACGCAGGAGTTCGTTGTACCCAAATCTATACCAATTACCTTGCCCATATTTATACCTCTTCTATTGTTGGCAAATTATCGAAGGAAACCCGCTTTGCGCAGCACTTCCTTACCATTTCCATGGGGTAGCTTTATTGCCACCACGATGTGTTTATATAGCACACGCGGCGGCAATTGCCAGAGCCGGAGACCCAAAAAATCCCCGGTTTTCCGGCTGATTTTTCAGTCTCTTAAGCTTTATACGCAGGCAGGGCGCCGCCGGATCAATGAGAGACCGAAAAAACGGCTTTTGGAACCAGCCAAATGCTTGTTAGTTTATGATAAATAACCCGTCCGGAGGATCGCATGATTTCGCAAGAATACCAGAGTGTTGCAGAGGCGAGTAATGAAAGGCTCTTTAAAACCGTGAATATTCGTATCGGGACCCTTTTGGTGCGCGCCCAGACGGAAAAATTTATCGAAGGGTTTTCGAGCGATACCAAAAACGATACGGCCTCAAAGCCGCGCCACACGGTATATAAAATCCGGGCCGCAAATTTTAAAGAGCGGCAGGCGAATGTTGTTAAGCCAAAAGATTCTGATTTTAATATTTATGTAAGCTCCGATAAAACCGGACCCGTTGCGCTGGAGTTTCATGCGGCGACATCCAGAGCGCGGACACTGCTATCGCGTATCACAGGGCCGGGACGTGAAGCAGAAGTGAAAGGGCCGCATGTGATAGAAAACACAACGACAAAAGATTTTAAACTGGTCTTGAGTATACTCAGTGGTGTACTGGGCCGGTCCGGTGCAAAATTACACAATGCCGCAAGGGCATCGCAATCCCCAGCCCCTTGATCGCTCACTCTAGGTCAAGTCTGGGAAGATGTTTTTGGGCGTGGCGTGTCACAGAGGCCCAGGCCGGGCTTGCATAAATTTCCTGGAATTTCCCCTTTACCCATTGCAAGTCGTTGAAGACTTTGGTTTCGGGCAACAGGTTGACGTAGCTGTTGATCATATAATTATAAACGTTCAGCGTCCGGCGGTCGCGGAAAACGGTTAGGAATTGATCGTAAAGTTCGGTCTGATCCCGGTGGAATTCCCGGTCACTGATGAAGGTGTTGATTTTCAGGACAGTTTGCGGCGACCAGTCGGGTTTTGTCAGTGTCGCTGTGCCATCCATAATTCCGTGCAACATCGATTTTCGACCCGGTCCCCCATGCACAGCCATGACATATTCCTGAGGGTAAAATGATTCTGAACGGCAGCGTGAAGCGTGGCCAAGATAAAGTCCGTTCGTGTAAGGAAGTGCGATAGCTGTATGCATTTTTCCTGCATCATGCATGGGTTCTATGATCGTCATGGCCATCATCAGGGCCGTGATCATGGCCCATTGCGAGTCATCGCTCGCATAATCCAATTTTTGACCTGTGCGTTGGACAAAGCGGAATTCTGTATGTTGTGATGAAAAGATGACGGGGAGAGTCCGGTTCGTATAAGCCAGAACATTGTTCGTCATTTTGACCTGTGTAATTTGCGGTCCGTATTCGTCATAGATCGTTTGTCCCTGTCTGGAATTCACGCTCATGTAACACAGGAATAGAGATAGGTTGCGTTCACTTAACGGGGCATCCGGATTGTAAGAGAATTCTTCAGCAACCTTTACAATAGCGACTTTGCGGGATTCATTAAGGTGGTCGTACATTTGTTGAAAATGTTTTTCGCCCAGTGATCGGCGTTGCAGAGTATGCGCTATGAGGACGATGGGCGAGCGGTCCGGATCGGACATTGTGCTTTTATTAAAAGCATCAATGGCAGTTGAAATTTTTTTACCTTCGTGCGCGGACATAGCCAACTCCTTATCAGGGGAGTTTTTAGCCATCCTTATTGATTATGTCAAGAAAGCGCTAAGCCGACTGATCGATTTGATGGTCGCTGCCTGGGCCGCCCTTAGAAATCCCGACCTTCGCGGCGCGGAGCAGGCGGTCGGCAATGACATAGCCCGCCTCCACCACCTGAATGACGATGCCGCCGGGCTTGCCGGGGACGGGGGCTTCGAACATCACTTCGTGATAATTCGGGTTGAATGGTTCATCGATTGGTTCGATTTTGCGAATGCCGTGTTTTTCAAAAACGGACAGCAATTCGCGGTCCATCGCATCGAGACCGGAGATCACGCTCGCTATACGTTCATCGCTCGCAAGTTCTGGTGGAATAGCACCCATGGCGCGGTGGAAATTGTCGGAAAAGCTCAGCATATCGCGGGCGAAATTCTGCACGGCATATTTACCAGCATCTTCACGGTCCTTCACGGCGCGGCGGCGCGTATTTTCCGCATCGGCCAGCGCGCGCATCATTTTATCCTTGGCGCCATCGGCCTCGGCCTGCAGTGCCTTGATCGCGGCTTCATAGAATTCAGGGGAATCTGGTGCGGGCGCGTCTAATCCTTCCGCTGCCTGTGCTTCGTTCAGGATTTCGCTGATCGCTTCCGGAATTTCTTCCGGGCCTTTGTCATGTTCGTTATTCGTCATTTGTTCTTAAACAGTCCTACTTTTTGATCCCCGCCTTCGCGGGGATGACGGGGAAGGGGGATTAAAGTTCTGTGCCGGGGCGTGTAACAAATACACTCAAATTCACCGGTGTCC
>CAZUYV010000186.1:0-4004 GCA_964624435.1 uncultured Micavibrio sp.
CGACCCCGTGCCGCCCTTGCCAGACGATCGTTTATAGCGACACCCAATCCCTGATCCGGAATATTCATCACGGCAATACTGGTATTGCTGCCATTGTCCAATTCCCGCAGCATCGCGAACAAATTCGCCGCCGCCTCGTGTAAATCACCATTGTCACTGAGATTGCGCAACTTGTCCGCGCCGATATCCTTGGCAAAACCGCCGCCACGCACGCCCATGAATTTGAGCGATCCAAAACCGAGCAGCGCCTCCCCCGGCGCAATATCAACCGCGTTGAGGCGCACAGGAATGGACGGCGCGTAATGTTTGAGCAACTGCCCCGGCGATTTCGGATTGTCTTTCCCTTCCCCGAAATCTTCTTCGACGTTATCGAGATACGATGACAGATCATCCTTCGTCACGGCACCGGGCCGCAGGATGGTTGGCACATCGCCTGTTAAATCAAGCACGGTGGATTCAAGCCCCACTTCACATGCACCGCCCGCAAGGATGAATGGAACATTGTCACCCAAACTCTGCACCACATGCTGCGGCGTTGTTGCCGACGGTTCGCCTGATGCATTCGCACTTGGCGCGGCAATAGGAACACCCGCGGCCTCAATCAACGCCAGCGCGACTTTATGATTGGGCATGCGGATCGCGATGGAGGGAAGGCCCGCACTGACGAGATCGGAAATCGCGCTGTTCTTTTTCTTGGGCAAGATCAATGTCAGCGGCCCCGGCCAGAAGGCGTTCATCAACCCGCGCGCGACTGCATTCACCTCGACATAATTTTCCGCCTGTTCTCGGGATGCCACATGCACAATCACGGGGTTAAAAGACGGCCTGTTCTTCGCCGCAAAAATCCCGGCGACCGCCTTACCGTCCAGCGCATTGGCACCGAGGCCGTAAACCGTTTCGGTCGGGAACGACACAACGCTGCCGGCGCGGATCAACGATGCGGCCTCTTCAATGCTTTCCGGTGATGCAGTTTTAACAATGGTCATTTGAGATGCAGGGCCCCGCCTGTCAAAGGTTTCTGCGAATTGGTGGTGCTCGGGAAACTGATCGGCAGGCCTAGTCTGCTGCGCACGGCGAGATACGCAAAACATTCGGCCTCGGTCGCATCGCCATCCCATCCCAGCTCATCGACGGAATGCAACTCGCCGAGCCCCTCTTCCTTCAAACGCGCACGCAGATATGTCATGAGCGCCTTGTTATGCCGTCCGCCGCCGCACGCATACCAGTGTTTGGGTGCCTCCGGCATAAACACGGCGGACCTTACTATGGCCTCCGCACTGAATTTCAAAAATGTTGCCGCGCCATCTTCGGCGCTGATATCGGACAGCTCGCTGCTGAGTTTGCCAAGCCCTGCAATATCCCACTGGTCGCGGTCCATCGATTTGGGTGGTATGCGCTGGAAATAAGCATGCGCAAACCATTGCTCCAATAAATCATCACGCGCCGTGCCGCGCGATGCCAGCGCGCCGTCTTTATCGTAAGGCTGGCCTGTGTGGCGCTGCGCCCAATCATCCATCAATGCATTGCCGGGGCCTGTATCGAACGCCATGATGTCCGCATCCTTTGCGCCGATCCATGTCACATTGCTCACGCCACCGATATTCAACACCACAACCGGGAATTCTTTCACATCGCTATGGATGCGCGCCCAGTGATAGATCGGCGCCAAGGGCGCGCCCTCACCGCCGGCTTTCACATCATTGCTACGAAAATCCGCGACCACATCGATGCCTGTTTCGCGCGCCAACAAATCCGCATCACCAATCTGGTGCGTGATCCCATCTTTTGGCGCATGAAAAATCGTCTGGCCGTGAAACCCGATCATATCAATCGCGCTGGCAGGAAGGCCTGATTTCTCCAGCAAGGCTTTCACACCCTTCACATGCTCCTGCGCAACAATCGTCTCGGCCTCGCGCACCATGGGGGCGCTGCGGTCCTTCTGGCCAAAACAGGCGCGGATTTTCGCGCGAATGGCGGGGTCATAAGGGATGCTGACAAAATCGAGGGGCTTTACGAACCTGTCGCCATCGGTCTGGATCAGGGCGGCATCCACCGCGTCCAGCGAGGTCCCGGACATCAGGCCGATTGTTGTATATATTGTTTTCTCAACCATAATTTGTCATCCTGAGCGAAGCGAAGGATCTCATGCCCTCAAACAGCTACTATGTCTACATGATGACCAACAAGACCGACAAGGTCTTATATACCGGGGTGACCAACAATCTTGAAAGACGACTCTGGGAGCATAAAAATAAGTTAATAGAAGGGTTTACCTCACGCTACAATATTATAAAACTCGTTTATTTTGAGGCAACTTCTGATATAAACTCTGCCATTGAGCGCGAAAAGCAAATAAAGGGCTGGTTGCGCTCCAAAAAGAATGAACTGATAGAAAGCATTAATCCTGATTGGAAAGATCTTTCCGCCTCTTGGTACTGTCATCCTGAGCATAGCAAAGGATCTCAAATCAAATGACGGAGATCCTTCGGGCATAGCCCTCAGGATGACAAGGTAGAAAATGGCACAATACAAATCCGACTTTCTCAATGTTTTAGACGAGCGCGGTTTCCTGCATCAATGCAGCGATCTGGGTCGCCTTGATGACAAATTATCGAGTGGCGTGCAAAGCGCCTATATCGGGTTCGATGCCACGGCAAAATCGCTCCATGTGGGCAACCTCACCGGCATCATGATGCTGAAATGGTTTCAGGAAACGGGACATAAACCGATCACGTTGATGGGCGGCGGGACATCCAAGGTGGGCGATCCATCCTTCAAGGATGAAACGCGCAACCTGATGACGGATGACATCATCCGCGACAACATGGAAAATATCCGCACCACCTGCTTCACCCAGTTCCTGAAATACGGCGATGGCCCAACCGATGCGGTGATGGTCAACAATGATGACTGGCTGTCCAAACTACATTACCTCGATTTCATCCGCGATATCGGCCGTTACTTCACCGTCAACCGCATGATCTCGTTTGACAGCGTCAAAACGCGACTTGAGCGCGAAAGCCCGCTGACCTTCCTCGAATTCAATTACATGATCATGCAGGGGTACGATTTCCTCGAACTTTACCGCCGCAACGGGACGATCCTGCAAATGGGCGGATCCGATCAATGGGGCAACATCATCAATGGCGTCGATCTCGCGCACAAGGCGGATCAGGTGCAATTATTCGCCCTCACCGCGCCGCTGCTGCTCAATTCTGCTGGCCAGAAAATGGGCAAGACGGTCAATGGCGCTGTCTGGCTGAACAAGAATATGCTGAGCTCGTATGATTACTGGCAATATTTCCGCAATGTCGATGATGCCGATGTAAAAAACCTGCTCTCTCGCTTTACCATGCTGCCGATGGATGAGGTCAACCGCCTTGCGGCTCTGCAAGGTTCGGAAATTAATGAGGCCAAGAAAATCCTCGCACACGAAGCCACCAAACTTTGCCGCGGTGAACAGGATGCGCTTGATGCCGCCGCCACGGCGCAGAAAGTTTTTGAACAAGGCGGTGTGGGTGGCGATCTGCCAACGTTCCACGTTTCTTTAAAGAATGCAGTGTCGGTTATCGATTTGCTGGTCGAAGCGAAAATGGCCACATCGAAAAGTGAAGCACGCAGATTAATCGAAGGCGGCGGCGTGAAATGCAATGATGCCTCTGTCACCGATATCGCGGCCACCGTGTCCGCGAATGATCTGACATCGGATGGTTACATCAAATTATCGGCCGGAAAAAAACGCCACGCGCTGGTAAAAACAGCTTAATTTACAGACTTTGTTGTCACGTTGCTCTTGCTGGGTGCAATGTCCGGCTTGCCTGTTCGTGGCGTTGCGGGTGCTGGCGCGGCTTTCTTCTCTGCCGGTTTTTTATCATCATCACCCGGAATGCTGGAACTGAAACCGCCCTCAAACAATATATTGCGCAGGAAGCCGGGCGCAAGCACGGATAGCGGGTTGACCGCCACGGTCGGCTTCGCCGTCGGCCCCTTCATCGTATAGGTCG
>CAZUYV010000187.1:0-3949 GCA_964624435.1 uncultured Micavibrio sp.
TTGAAAGATCCCTATGCCGCCGCCCTGCAATGGCACCTCGATAACGGGGCGGATGAGGTTTTGCAGGACACGCCCAATGACCGCACTGCCGCCATTGCCCAATTGCTGAAATCTCCGAGCATCGAAATTCCGAATGTTCCCGCCAATGAAGGCGGACGGGTTGCGCCATCAATTGTCATTCCGTCTACCACCACGCCGGACCTGATGGGTTCCGCCGCCGCGAAGGTGGAGGCGGCCCGCCTCGCCAAATCCTGTGACAGCCTTGAAGAACTTCGCGCCGCCATCGCCGGTTTCGAGGCCCTCGCCATCCGCAAGACCGCCACCAACATGGTGTTCTGCGATGGCAACCCGGCGGCATCCGTCATGCTGGTTGGCGAAGCGCCGGGGGCGGATGAGGATCGGCAGGGAAAACCTTTCGTCGGCGTCAGCGGCCAGTTGCTCGATAAAATCCTTGGCTGCATTGGCTTGTCGCGCACCGAGGAAGACCCGGCCAAGGCCGTTTACATCTCCAATGTCATCAACTGGCGCCCACCCGGCAACCGGACCCCGACCCCGGCGGAAATCGATATCTGCCTGCCGTTCATCGAACGGCATATCGCGCTGGTGAAACCCAAAGTCCTGATCCTGTGTGGCGGTGTGTCGGCCAAGGCGCTGCTCGGGCGAGATGAGTCCATTTCCAAACTGCGCGGCAAGTTCCAGGATTATGTTCCGTTGACCGAGGGCATCACCGATGGGGCGGCATCATCCATTCCATCACTTGCCACATACCATCCAGCGTACCTGCTGCGCACGCCGTCTCAAAAAGCGCTGGTCTGGGCGGACATGCTGATGCTCCGTTCAAGGCTCGATCAAGGGCTATAAAGGGCATTTTCCCCGAAACAAAAATCTCCACAAGCGGCACTATCTGGTTGAAATAATTAGATATTGCTAGTTCAGCTTGACGGCTTCCTGAAAACCCCCTATCTAGTGCCTCGAATTCTTAACAAAGAGTTAATGATGTCCCTATTTAGAGGATGTGCTGCCGCGGGCCAGCAAATCCTGACAAAAATGAAACCCGCCTTTCTGACTCATTACGGTCGTTACGCCTGCCTAGCCTCTGGGTGTGTCGTCCTGTTGATGGGTTCCGGTTTTCTACCGGGTGATGGCGCTGCCTATGCGCCTGTCCCCCCAAAGAAACCGGAGGTGGCCACGCTCGCGCTGGTTCCACCGCCAGCCAAGACAAATTCCTCGATTGAAGTCGGTCCTTATCGCTCCCCGTTTGGCGGGCAGCAGATGGACATCTACCGCGACATCTTCCGCCTGCAGGCCGCCGGTTCCATGGAAAAGGCAAAAACCCTGTTTGGCCGCCTGAAGGATGACAGCCTGATGGGCCACATTCTGGCCCAGCGTTACCTGCACCCTTCCTATAAGGCGAGCTTCCCGGAACTGAAGACCTGGATGGAGCGCTATGCCGAATTGCCGGAAGCATCTCGTATCAAGCGCCTTGCCAATATCCGCACCCCATCGGGTTACAAGGGTGGCCTGAAAGACGCATCCTATGAAGCCAGTTCGATTGAAGAGCTGGAAACCGGCAAGATGTCGGCCAAGCCCTACAACCCAAAAATCAAGCGCAGCCATGCGCAGGAAAACGAAGCCGCGGCGATGATCAAAACAATCCGCAAGCAGGTTAAAATCGGCGAACCATCCAGCGCGATGAAAACGCTGAACAACAACAAGGCAACGGCTTATCTCGACGACGTTGAAAAAGACCGCCTGAAAGCGCTGATCGCATCGGGCTATCTCTATTCCGATAACCGCGAACAAGCGGAGACTTTGTCCGGTGAAGCTTTCTCCCGCTCCAAAGGTCAGGCACCGATGGCGGGCTGGGTGCACGGTCTCTCCATGTGGCGTTCAGGCAATTACGCCAAAGCTGCCGCTGCGTTTGAAAGCACGGCCCTTTCGCCTTATGCGAATGGCGGCATGGTAGCGGCCTCCTCTTTCTGGGCCGCTCGTTCCTATGAAAAGAGTGGCCAAACTCGCAAGGCCGCGAACCTGATGGAACGCGCTGCTGCTCATCCACGCACCTTCTATGGGATGCTGGCGCTGGGCAGCCTTGGCAAGTCCCTCGACTTTGATTGGGCCGCGCCGAAGCTGAGCGATGCCGAAGAAAAAGCCATTCTTGAAACGCCTGCCGGAATCCGCGCCGAGAAACTAATTGCCGCCGGTGAAATCACCTTGGCCGAAGCGGAAATCAGATCGCTCTATATCAAGGGCAACCATGAACGCAAGAAGAGCCTTCTGGCCTATGCCTACGACCGCAAGCTTCCATCGTTGACCTTGAAACTCGCACACGCGATTTCATCGGATGAAAACGAATTGTATGATTCCGCGCTGTACCCGGCAATGCCATGGCAACCAAACAAGGGTTACCGTATTGACCGTGCCCTGATGCATGCGATCATCCGTCAGGAATCCCGCTTTAACGCGATGGCTCAGAACAAGGGCAGCGGGGCCACCGGCCTGATGCAACTGATGCCGAAAACGGCGAGCTATATGGTGAAAAGCGATATTTTCCATGACCGCGAGAATCTGCACCTTCTGAAAAATCCGGAAGTCAGCCTCGATATCGGCCAGAAATATGTTGAATATCTTTTGAACAATGCCCAGGTGGGTCAGGATCTTCTCTCGCTCGCTATCGCTTACAATGCCGGTCCTGGCAAGCTTTCGAAATGGAAAGAAGAACGCAAGGACATTACCGATCCGCTGCTGTTTATCGAAACCATTCCTTACGCGGAAACCCGCACCTATGTCCAACGTGTACTTTCTAACTACTGGATCTACCGGATGCGCTTTGACCAATCGAACGAGTCGATGGAAGCGCTGGCAGATGGTCACTGGGCGCGCTATGCCTCCCTCGATAAAGGCGCCGTTAAATTTGCGGAGAAATAAGAGATGGCTATCCAAAAGCTAAGAGAAGAATTTCCTGAGGCGCCTCAACCGCGTCTTAGCTGGCGAGTAGTAGGAATTGGGGCAATCGCAGCCGGGGTTATTACCACTCTTTTTTCTATTGTAACAACGGGCGATATTCCGTTCGTTGGAAAAAATATGCATGTAGATTTGATAGCTTTAGTAGAGCAGCCAAAATCTGTCCCGCAACCTGTCTTACCTCAATAACTCAAGAAGATCGTCTTTGAGCGCAGGGTTGCCAAGCGCAACCGTTCTTTCCCCTGATGTCATTGTCAGCGGTTTTCCATTCCAATCCCCCATCCAGCCGCCCGCACCAAAAACAATCGGGGGCAAGGCAAGGAAATCATAAGGGGCGAGGAAATCTTCCACGACGCCATCGAGCCAGCCATTGGCGAGCAGGCCATAGGAATAGCAATCGCCGCCCCAGATCATGAAATCACAGGATGTGTTTAGCCTTTCCCAAAGATGCGGGAGCTGCGCTGGTGATGTGCTGGCAAGACGCGATGATTTTAGATTGGAGCAGGGGCGTGTTTTTACCGTTTTGCCGTTAAACGTCGTTTGTTTGCCATTGCCTACCCAGCGTTCTTTTAAAATCGGCTGGTCGATGACGCCCAGAACAGGTTCACCGTTTTTACACAAGGCGATGAGTGTGCCGAAGGTTGGGCGACCAATCACGAAGGACTTGGTGCCGTCGATGGGGTCGAGAACCCATGTATAGTCATTTTTTGCATCCTTTACCCCGTATTCTTCGCCGAGAATTCCATCATCAGGACGCTGTTCCTCGATGATTTTGCGCAAGGCCGCTTCGACACCGCGATCGGCAATTGTCACCGGGCTTTCATCACTTTTATGGTCCACGGCGAAATCCGTGCGGTAATAACGGGTTATGACTTTCCCGGCTTCGTCCGCCAGATGGTTTGCCAGTGAAAGAAGCTCTTGCATGAATCCCCGGTTTTTGAGAAGAATGATGATCTTACAAATACTTATAAACCAAGGGTCTGTC
>CAZUYV010000188.1:0-3941 GCA_964624435.1 uncultured Micavibrio sp.
GCCACCGTTAATGCGCTTGCCACTTAAAGACTCCATTCTTACCCACTTTTTGCCCTGGACTTGCCCGCCGCTATTCTACCGTTGCTACGGTAGGAAAAACAATCAAAAAGTTACTCCATCGCAGACATTCGATTCAGCACGTCGCCATAGTATTCGTACTCATGCTCGCGCCGTCCCATGTTCGCGGCGCGGTCGCCGCCGATACTGGCGACACGCAGATGATTGCGCCGCCATCGTCCACCGCCCAGCATGGCATAGACCGGATGGACGGGCAGGCCAGTGGCGGCGAGATAGCCGAAAATGTCGTCAACCGACCACCATCCTAGCGGACGGCATACGTTTCCGTTTTAAGTCCCAAGTTTCGCACGCTCATTCGGCGCACGCCAGATTCATCAGCGCGGACACCCGATAGATATCTCTTCGATCCGGCAGACCGAGCGGCAGGCGAAAAATCATCCCGCATTTCTTTGGATGATCCCACATCAATCTCTCGATAATCGACGTTGGCGTGTGTTCGCAAAAACGCATCGCGAACGGCGGCACAATCTGGATTGTTCGCGCCGCCATAAGTCAGCCAGATCAACGGGATTTGCGGAGCGGCGACGGCAATCAAGCTCGCCAATACGACAGAATCCTTGCCCCATGAAACACCGGCATAACATGATCCGGCAGAAGCGAAAGCGGTAATTTCGACAATCGACCGCCGCACCCTTTCGGTTAGCTTCTGGGATCGTCCGAAAATCTGGTCAGCCTCTTCCAGTTCCGCCCATAACTCCAAATCAGCCGCGGTATGACGATGCGATGGGATCAGCATGGCTCCACCATTTCAACGTGATACTTTTTCCCCCAGTATGGCGCGACGACTCCGCCGAACCATTTACGAAAGCCAACCAGATCGCGCGGCAGCCTTGCGGACACAGGCAATCCGCGCATCAGCACCATCCCGTAGGGCGAGGGCGCGAACCATGACCAATCTTCTTCCATCGGCTCGACCGTCCATTGTTTGACCAGCCCATAGCCGATTGAACCTTTCTTGCCGAGATACCGAACGCCGGAAACGTGATGCGACAGGAACCGCCTGATCTTGCTCCCTTCACCTTTGCAAAACCACGCCACCTTTGCCGCATCACGAGTCCGCAAGGGGAGTCTGTAGGCTCGGAACTCGCCCATGTTTCCGTAAAATACATTGCGTTCCTTTTCTTTCAGCAATTCAGGCGGCGGGGCAAATCGCTGATTGAAGAACTCATGCCGATCATTCTCCGCAACATATATCGGCCAGGAACACAAAGGGATCGAATGCGCAAATCCATCGACGTTCCGCCGCGCAATGGGGATGGGAACGCCATCGGGAACAAACTCATCGTGTTCGTCCCGCGGCTTCATTTTTGCCGGGTCGCATCGATGCGCCGCCTGCAATTCGATGATCGAATCCAGCTTCGGCACCTCGCCAGCGATCGACCCGACCAACTCACATGTTACTTTCAGCGGTTGCATCGTCGGCCCCTTTCTTCGCCTTGGCTTTCTTTTCTTTCTTGGCATTGGGCGAAAAAATCGTATCGGTCCATACCTTCGTCCATTCAGCATTCTTGGCGACGTGTTCCATGTACCGATCAATCGCCTGTTGCGCGTTGATTCTTTCCGGAAGCATGATGCGCGTCTGCAATCTCCCGTGTCCGCGGGCCGACATGCCGCCAACCGTGCCACCCGACGCTTGCCAGATCGACAGGGCTAGGAGAAGTGCCCCGATTTCCAATTCGCCCGCATGACATAACGTAAATCCATGCACGAACGTCGCGCCGGGTATGACGCCTTGCCCGGCGTAGATCATTAGATTGCTCTTCTCATCCGCGTCGGCTGCTTTGGGATGGATGACCGCCGCCGCCGTCTTGGTTGCGTCCGATCGGGTGTATTGCCAACCCGACACAAAATCTTCCGCAGGGCGAAGATTGCCGGGAACATCCATCCCACTCATTGCCTCAACGCGCTTGGCGTTCTCGCGGCAAACCAGGACGCCCTGATCTACACGAAGAGAACCTTCCTCAATGGACGCGGGCAATGATCCGCCAAGCAATCGAACGAACGGTATCTTCTCCTGCATTTCCAGTTTCGCCGCCAGATCGACACGGGTATTCGATTCTGTCAATGCGCCGCCGTGCAAATAGAAATTGGCGGATCGTTTGGATAGTTCGCCATTCATCCCGGATGTTTCGATCAAATGCCTGCCCGCCGGTTCTCGCACCGCCCTGTGGCGGATGGCATTCCCGCTCAAAACAGGGATGAATCTTCTACCTGTCGGCGTCATAATCGCCTGCCGATTCAGGATTGCTTCATTCCCCTCGACACCCATCATGTGTGTGATGGGGGAAAGGGCCGTCGATAGACATAGAATGCGGTATGTATCACTCATTTTCGTCACCCACTTTCTCAACGATTTCCCCCGTCGATAGTTCGCCGCCAAGTCGATAGGCCCGGTCATCCTTGCGCGACGCCTTGACCGATTCCCATTGCCGACGGGCAAAGGAAATAATCGAAAAGTCGTGCGTGGCGATGTAGCGGACCAACCCTTGCCGCCATGAAATTGGCTTGCCGTCTGCCTCGAACAGTAGGGCTTCTACATCGACGTTCCGCGCCGCCTGCGCTGAATCCGCCTTGATGTGGTTCAGCAACAGCGACACGTACCGATCAATGTCGCCGTCGTCGCACTTGGTACATGACGACGCCAACCCGGACGGGATGCGCTTCCAGATCGTCATCCGGTCCAAGTCTTTGCCGAACAAATCACAGCAGGCTAGGCAAAGCTTAATGGCCCATTGTTTGTGTTCTTTCGCCGCGGCGTTGTCATCCGATGGCGTCGAATAATCCGGGTCCGTCAACCCGGCCAGTTGTTGCCGCCACTCGTTCGCGTCGAACGACGGGGGCGGCGTAATTGCTTGGGTACTCATTGGCACACGTCTCCTGCTTAGGACACAGCCATGCCGCCAGCCGAGACACCGGCTCGCTCCAAACATGGCTCCAGATCAAGAGCGGCTCAAAGTCCGCCCAGTATTGTGCAAGCCGCGTCGCAAGCTGCGCCGTCGGTCTTTCGATCAGCGCTGGTTTCCCAGACGCCGCGGCTAGTTTTTTGCAGAGGATCAATCGCTCATTCAGTTCGGCGGGCCGATACGTCACCTGCTCTGTTTCAAATTGCACGGTCGCAATGTCGGCCCTGTCATTGACTGGCGCGCGGTAGGCCAGTTGCTTTTTCCCGCTGGTGGCGAGGATGATCGAATAGTTTTCATCCGCCGGAGGGTTGAGACACCAGCCGCGGATCAAGTCCATCTGGCCTTTGTTCGCTTTTTCCATGCGTGTCGGGGTGATGAGATACGAATAAAACCGCGGGCGATTGGATGGATCGGGTTCCTGGGTCATCGCCACGCATCCAGCACAGCACCATTGGCTGAATCGGTCGAATACTTCCGACCATCCATTGAAGGTGCTGCTAAGGAATTTCTTGCGCGGGAAACGCTCGCCGCATGACCCGCCACACCAAAAACATAGGTGCGGACCTGAATCGCCGGCGATCATTGATGTTGCCCTGTTCATTCCTATTCCTCCTGCCACGCCTTTTTCAGCGCCTCGATTTCCTCTGGCGTGCGCCGCGGCGGGTCGGGTTCCTTTGGTGGACTGTAAATAAACCAGTTGAGCGCCATACCGATAAGGATCATGCCGGCGGTGGCGGATATGGCGCAGATGATGAGCCAAAAGGTTGTCATGGCGTGGCCTCGTAGGTGGGCATGGGAGGGATGGGAAGCCACGCAAACACCTCGTTATGGGTCATGTAGTATTCCCGATTTTCGCAGGACCATAACACGCCATCAAAAGATGCAATATCTACACCACTCTCGGTCCACACATTCAACTTCACGCCCTTTGGTGGTTCGGGGTAGGGTAGTTTATTTGGC
>CAZUYV010000189.1:0-3926 GCA_964624435.1 uncultured Micavibrio sp.
CTCTGGAACGAAAACGTCTGGCTCGCCTCCCTTGGCGGCGGTATAGGCTCCTACTGGGGCAATATCCGGTCCATCGGCGAAAAAGTCGGCCGTAACGGTAAAACAAGCGGCATTATCCCGTTCATCCGTGTGATGGACTCCCTGACGCTCGCCATTTCCCAAGGGTCGCTTCGTCGTGGTTCCGCCGCGATCTACCTGCCAATCTGGCACCCGGAAATCGAAGAATTCATCGAACTGCGACGCCCAACCGGCGGCGACCCGAACCGCAAGGCCCTGAACCTGCACCATGGCGTGCTGGTCAACAACGCCTTCATGATCGCGGTTGAGAATGACGAAGAATTCGCCCTGCGTTCACCAAAAGACAATTCGGTTGTGACGAAAGTCAAAGCCCGCGATCTCTGGATCCGCTTGCTGACCGCCCGTATTGAAACAGGCGAGCCATACATTGTTTATATCGATCACGTAAACGACAAGATTCCTGACCACCACAAGATGGCTGGCCTGAACGTCAAGATGTCGAACCTCTGCTCTGAAATCACTCTGCCGACAGGTCGTGACCATTTGGGCAATGACAGAACCGCCGTGTGCTGCCTGTCGTCCTTGAATCTCGAGAAATTTGAGGAGTGGCAGGATCATCCAACGATGATTGAAGACTGCATGCGCTTCCTTGACAACGTGCTGTCCGACTTTATCGAGAAAGCGCCAGATACAATGAAGCGTGCCAAATATGCCGCGATGCGTGAACGTTCCGTTGGTTTGGGCGTTATGGGCTTCCACTCCTTCCTGCAATCGAAAATGATTCCGATGGAAGGCGTGATGGCCAAAGTCTGGAACCGCAAAATGTTCCAACACATCAAACGTCAGGCCGATGATGCATCGATCAAGCTGGCCCATGAACGTGGCGCCTGCCCTGATGCCGCCGACTATGGCATTATGGAGCGCTTCTCCAACAAGATCGCGATTGCGCCAACAGCGTCGATCTCGATCATCTGCGGCGGCGCATCCCCTGGCATCGAGCCAATCGCGGCCAACGCCTATACACACAAAACATTGTCCGGTTCCTTCGCCGTCAAGAACCCGTACTTCGTTGCCGTTCTGGAAAAATATGACCAGAACAATGACGATATCTGGTCTTCGATCTTTACCAATGAAGGCTCTGTCCAGCATCTCGACTTCCTGACGCAGGAAGAAAAAGATGTGTTCAAGACAGCGTTTGAAATTGACCAACGCTGGTTGATCGAACATGCCGCTGACCGCACACCATTCATCTGCCAGGCGCAATCGCTGAACATCTTCCTGCCTGCCTCCGTGCACAAGGCAGACCTTCACCGTCTGCACTGGGAAGCCTGGAAGAAAGGCGTTAAGTCCCTTTACTACTGCCGTTCGAAATCGATTCAGCGCGCGGAAAGCAACGCATCGTGGGTACGCGCCCGCGAAAGCGAAGGCCGCCAGCCGGAGCTGACAGAACAAAAAGGCCAGGCGAAATACGAGGAATGCCTCGCCTGCCAATAAGTTTAGGTGCAACAGGTATACTAAAATCCCCGCTCGCAAGGCGGGGATTTTTTGCTGATCGAATTAAGGCAATACGCACATGCCGTTTATTCTTTTTTTAAAATATTCGGGAACTGATGAAATGGATGCGCGTTAGTGTTTTGACAGCATCATTTCTCGTGTGGATTCCGGATTGATATTGTCTAAGGACCCCGCTTGCCCCCCGCAGCGGGGTCTTTTTTATGACAGGATCTGATTGAACAACAGCATGAGTACGCCACTAAACATAAAAGTCAGCGGCAAAGTCAGAACCCATGCCCAGATAATATTACCGACAACGCCCCAGCGAACGGCGGAAAGCCGCTTCGTTGCGCCGACACCAAGAATAGAACTTGAGATCACCTGCGTCGTGGACACCGGAATACCGAAATGAGAAGCGCCGGTAATAATAATTGAAGCGGTCGTTTCAGCAGCAAAACCATGGATCGGTTGCAGCTTTATCATCTTGGACCCCAGCGTGCGGATAATCCGCCAGCCGCCCATCATGGTGCCAAGCCCCATCGCAATCGCGCAGGTAATGATCACCCAGAACGGCACGTGAAATTCTTCGCCTGGATAGGCCAGCACCAATGCGAGAGCAATAATACCCATCGATTTTTGGGCATCGTTATGACCGTGTGACAACGCCATAAAACCCGCCGAGAAAATCTGCATACGGCCAAAGCGGCGATTGGTTTTAGGCAGTTTCGTACGCCAGACAAGGCGGATCAGTATTGTCATCAACGCAAAGCCAAGGAAGAACCCAAGCAAAGGTGATGTCACCATCGGGATCACAACCTTCTGCAAAATTGCATCAAGATGAATATTGTCCAGACCCGCGTTTTGCGAAAAGAAGGTCGCGCCGAGCAGAGAGCCGATGATGGCGTGAGAGGAGGATGTCGGCAGGCCCTTCCACCATGTGATGAGATTCCAGATAATTGCAGCAATGATCGTGCACAAAACCGTCACCATCGTGATCGATTCCGCATCGACAAGGCCCTTGCCGATCGTCGCGGCAACCTCGGTTCCCAATAACGCGCCAATGAAATTCAGGACCGCGCCATAAAGAACGGCATGGGTTGGACGCATGACACGGGTGGATACCACGGTGGCGATTGCATTGGCGGAATCATGAAATCCGTTGATGAAATCAAACACGAGTGTCAGGACGACAACAACCGCCAGAAGAATAAAGGGATCCATAAAGGCCTGTCCTAGCTGTGTTTCAGAACGATCTGCAGCGCAACACCGGCCGCATCACGGAACCGGTCGAGAACTTTTTCCAGCATGTCATAGACATCTTTGCGGATCAGCAGATCACGCACATCGCGAGAATCGCCAAACAAGTGTTTCAAAAGCTCGCTCAGGACTGCATCGCCCTTTCCTTCCAGATCGTTCATCCGGTCGGCTTTTTCCACGATGGTTTTTGCCGCGCCCTTGCGGGTCAACGCCTCTACCATTTCCTGCATCGCCTCGGCCTCGAGAACAATCAGTTCAGCTTGCCGGGCAAAGTCTCCGGCCTCGGCATGCATGCCATGCAGTTCCAGACGTTCACGAATTTTATCGATGGTCTTGGTGATTTTATAAAGATGCGTCGAAAATTCCTGAATGTCTTCACGGTCAAACGGCGTAACAAAGGTGATCGCAACTTCGTGCGTGACCTTGCCCATGATGGCTTTTGCTTCGGCTTTGCATTGCGCAATCGAACGGCCGACAAGAATACGTCCCTGCGGATCCGTCGTTTCTACATATTGTTTGAGCAGCAACGCCCCGCTATGGGCATGGCCCGAAAGGGCCCGCATCAGTTCAAAAAATTTGTCTTCCTGCGGCAGCAATTTGGCCAGTAATCCCATGATCTCTCCATCTTTTTTCTTTTATCTTGCGCCTCTTATACCTGATCCCCGGCGTAGGCAAAAGCGGATGCAATAAAACATGTAAAAAAGATGCAAAATCGCGATCGAGCGGCCTTGACCGAAACACTACATATGGTATGATTTTTATAGTTAAACACCTACCTATTGATTTTTTGAATAAAATCAACACCCTACAGAAAGCCTAACCAGCACCCTCCCGAATCTGTGGATGAGTCAGTAAAATGACTCGGATTCGGAGGCGCTATCACTAGAGTCAGACCCATACATTAGAATCTTAAGGAGTAAGTACATCATGGCCCAGAAATCCATTGAGGACATTGCACAAGCCAATTCCCCTCTGTTGCAGGAACGTCACGTTTATAAACCGTTCCTCTATCCCTGGTGCTATGAAGCGTGGTTGACGCAGCAGCGCATTCATTGGCTACCGGAAGAAGTGCCGCTGGCCGAAGATGTTCGCGACTGGAAAAAGAACCTTACAGATTCCGAACGCAATCTGATGACGCAGATTTTCCGTTTCTTCAC
>CAZUYV010000190.1:0-3894 GCA_964624435.1 uncultured Micavibrio sp.
GGGCGGCACGACCGTTCTTTGCACCGTTGTTGGCGCGAAGAAAGTGAAAGAAGGACAAGACTTCTTCCCACTCACAGTCAACTACCAGGAAAAAGCATTTGCCGCCGGTAAAATCCCGGGTGGTTTCTTCAAACGCGAAGGCCGTCCATCGGAAAAAGAAACGCTGGTTTCCCGTCTGATCGACCGCCCAATCCGCCCCCTGTTCCCTGAAAGCTTCCTGAACGAAGTTCAAGTCGTTGCCACCGTTGTTGCGCACGACATGGAAAACGATCCGGATATCGTCGCACTGCTCGGCTGCTCCTGCGCCCTGACATTGTCCGGTATTCCGTTCATGGGCCCTGTCGGCGCCTGCCGCATCGGTTACAAGGATGGCAAATACCTGATCAACCCAACCATTCAGGATCTTGAAGGTTCGCAACTCGAACTCGTTGCCGCCGGTACGCAAGAAGGCGTTTTGATGGTTGAATCCGAAGCCAAGGAATTGTCGGAAGACGTTATGCTCGGCGCTGTGATGGAAGCTTGGAAAGCATTCCAGCCTGTCATCACCGGGATCATTGAAATGGCCGAAATGGCCGCCAAAGATCCATGGGATGTTTCTGAGAAAGATCCTGTCCTCGTCAAACTCTACGGCGATATCAAAGCGAAATATGCCGCAGAAGTTGCACAGGCTTACACACACGTTGTCAAACAAGAGCGTTATGCCGCTGTTGGTGCCGTACGTGAAAAAGTCGTTGCTGAATTTGCCTCCGATGAATTGCCTAAGGATAAAGTCGCCAACGAATTCCACCTGCTCGAAGCAGAAGTGGTCCGCGGCGCAATCCTGAAAACAGGCAAACGCATCGACGGTCGCGACACAAAAACCATTCGCCCGATCATCGCCGAAGTTGGTGTTCTTCCACGGGCCCACGGTTCCGCCCTGTTCACACGCGGCGAAACACAGGCTCTGGTTGTTACGACCCTCGGTACAGGTCAGGATGAACAGATCATCGACGCGCTGGAAGGTGAATACCGCTCCCGCTTCATGCTCCACTACAACTTCCCTCCCTACTCTGTGGGCGAGACAGGTCGTATGGGGTCACCGGGTCGCCGCGAAATCGGTCACGGTAAACTGGCGTGGCGCGCGATCAACCCGCTGTTCCCGACCGGCGAAGATTTCCCGTACACAATCCGTACAGTCTCGGAAATCACTGAATCGAACGGCTCGTCTTCGATGGCGACAGTCTGCGGCACATCTCTATCGATGATGGATGCCGGCGTTCCCCTCGCTCGTCCTATCGCCGGTATCGCGATGGGCCTGATCAAGGAAGGCAAAGACTTTGCTGTTCTGTCCGACATCCTCGGTGATGAAGATCACCTTGGCGATATGGACTTCAAAGTGGCCGGTACTGAAACAGGTATCACCGCGCTGCAGATGGACATCAAGATTACTTCGATCACCGAAGAAATCATGAAGATCGCTCTGGCGCAGGCCAAAGACGGTCGTATCCACATCCTTGGCGAAATGAACAAGGCCCTGACATCCGGACGTGAAGGCGTTTCGAAGTTCGCACCACAAATGGTGTCCTTCAAAATCCCGACTGACAAAATCCGGGAAGTCATCGGCACCGGCGGTAAAGTTATCCGCGCGATTGTTGAAGAAACCGGCGCCAAGGTCGATATCGATGATGATGGTTCGGTCAAGGTTTCCTCCGTCAACCAAGAGTCGATCGACAAGGCCGTTGCCTGGATCAAGGGCATCACGGAAGAGCCAGAAGTAAACAAAATCTACAACGGCAAAGTTGTGAAGGTTGTTGATTTCGGCGCGTTCGTGAACTTCATGGGCGGCAAAGACGGCCTCGTTCACATCTCTGAACTGGCTGACGAGCGCGTGGCAAAAACCACTGACGTTGTTCAAGAAGGTCAGGAAGTGAAAGTCGTTGTTGTTGGCTTCGATGACCGCGGCAAGATCAAACTGTCGATGAAACGCGTTGATCAAGCCACCGGCGAACCACGCGAGCCAAAAGGCCGCGAGCGCAAGGAAAGCAACGAAAACGCTGCTTAAGCATAAAAAGAACACAAATACAGCCTCCTTATGGGGGCTGTATTTTTTTATAATTGTTGGATTATGACCTTTTCGTCCGCCCGCCTTGTAAAATATACTCGCGACTTTCTCTATTTCGGCTGCAAACAGGCCTATGCCTGTATCTTCGGCGGCGCGCTGCTATTCGGTATTGTCGCCAGCAAGCTGTTCTGGCCGGATGATGCGATCCTTTCCCGCTACGACGCACTGTTCCTTTATGCTCTGATCATTCAGGGCCTGCTACTCGCCTTCAAACTGGAAACATGGGAAGAAGCGCGCGTTATCTTCGCCTTCCACATCATCGGCACCGTTATGGAGATTTTCAAAACCTATGCGGGGTCGTGGACCTACCCGGAAGAAAACCTCATCCGCCTCGCGGGCGTACCACTCTTTTCCGGTTTTATGTACTCGGCGGTGGGCAGTTATCTCGCCCGCGTCTGGAAAATTTTTCATTTCCGTTTTGACCATTACCCGTCAAAAATCTGGACAATTGTCCTGTGCGCGCTGATTTACCTGAATTTCTTCACGCATCATTACCTGCCCGACATCCGCATCCTGCTCTTCGCCGCCTGTTTTTATCTCTACTGGCACACCAAGATTTACTTCACGCCCCTGCGTAGCACGTACAGCATGCCCCTGTTGCCCGGCTTTTTCCTTGTCTCAATTTTCATCTGGCTTGCCGAAAACCTCGGCACGTTCGGTGCTATCTGGGTCTATCCCAGCCAGCAAGCGGCCTGGCATATCGTCCCCCTCTCCAAACTCGGCTCCTGGTACTTGCTGATGATCATCAGCTTCGTGCTGGTCACAATTCTGCACAGCCGTAAAACGCCCGTACCGGAAAATTAAAAAACCCGCCGATTGGCGGATTTTTATTGTTTAGAAATCATTGATCAGGGCTGATCGGGTAAAACCTAGGTCAAAGCCGATCTTTTTAAGATCGTCCCTGTATTCAACAGGAATATCGGCGCGCAGAATTTCCTCATGCGTGTGGACATGCAAACCATCGGTCTCCTGCTGAAACAACTCAACCTGCTTCCAGAAACTATTTCCGGCAATATGCAGATGCGCTTGCTTGAAATACTCATTAAGGCGGCTGAGCGCTGCGAATTTAATCGCAGGCTCCTGTCCGGCCAAAATTCCTGAAAAGGATATCGATCCATATTTCCGTGCAGATGTCATGAAGTCCTCCTAAGGTTCTAAAGTTTCAGGCTTGTTATAAAAGGCAAAAGCGTGAGGCCCCGCAACGCTGAGCGAAAACCCAAGACGCTGGACATCAACACGTTCACTCTCAGTAAGTTCCGCGTGCAAAACTTTTGCCCGGAATACCTCTTTTAATTTTGCATCTTCACGACCATCCAGAAACGGTGTGGTTGCATAAGATGCCGGATAGTACGCATCATCGCCGGTATTTATGTTTGGATTACGTTCAAAATAATCCTGCAATCTGCGGATCGCGTCTTTCTTGACTTCCAGTTCTTTGTCTATCAAGTCATAGGACAGGAAGATTGAAAAATATGATGATTGTGACATGGTCTGGTTCCCTCTTTTTACGTTTAAACTCTGGTTGTGTTTTTCCTTTGGCGAAACCATGACATTTGGTTTTGCCTTAACGAAAAAATGAATGAGTGATTGCTCGCATTAACTATGCGGGGCAAAGACTCCTAGCGATGTATGATGGGTGGTTCTGATTTTTTGCGCTTAACAGCGCATTAGTTTGGCAAAACGCACCACGGACTTAGAGCCCGTGTGTGTAATAGTTGTTGTTTGCCAAAGAATGTTCATAACATTCATGGAAACACAAAAAATTTTCCGCTTCAAGATTAATTTTCAAAAAA
>CAZUYV010000191.1:0-3814 GCA_964624435.1 uncultured Micavibrio sp.
CCATGCCGGATGAAAGCCTCGATGCCATTTATATCCTGAACCCCGATCCATGGCCCAAGAAGAAACACCATAAACGGCGGATCGTCCGCGCCGAAACGCTCGAACAATATATGCGCACTCTAAAACCCGGCGGCGATCTTATTATGGCGACCGATGTTGATGAGTTGGCCGAATGGATGGTGACAGAGACCCTGAACTATGGCGGTTTTGAATGGCAGGCCAACCGGGCTCAGGATTGGCAGAAAATGCCCGAAAACTGGTTCTTCACAACCCG
The DNA here is from genome assembly GCA_964624435.1 of uncultured Micavibrio sp. GTDB lineage: Bacteria > Pseudomonadota > Alphaproteobacteria > Micavibrionales > Micavibrionaceae > Micavibrio_A. The sequence goes on from CAZUYV010000191.1 coordinate 275, forward strand.
CTATGCCGCCAAGGGCGAAGCGGCCGGGCGGACCGAAACCTATTTACTTTTTAAGAAGACCGCCCCATCTTCATAAGATGGAAACAGCCCCTTCAAACATAAAACAGCGCCTGACGCAGCTCGCCAGAAAGGTTTTTAACAATCCCACTCTGGAAATCGATGAAAAGCTTTACACGGCGACCTATGGCATGTCTTTGGAAGAGAGGCTGAAAGACCCAAGACTGGGCGAAGAAGCCGTCACCGATTACCTGGAATTCAAGATGGCAGGCGGTTACGAGTAAAAATCCCTTGAAATGTGGCCTTAGGCGGCGTATATAAGGTACAAATTCCGATCGTATAGATAGGGGTGGGCTCAAAAAGGCCCGCCTTTTTTGTTACCAAATCGGGATGAAAGACAAAAAAAGACAAGAGTTTATGAAGAATACGCCGCAAGAACACAAGATCATCAAGATCGTCCAACCCGCTATTGAAGATTTGGGTTATCGCCTTGTTATGATCGAGTTTCAAAGCGGAATCCTTCAGATTCTTTGTGAAAATCCGGCGGATGGTACTCTTGGGATCGACGATTGTTCGAAGATCAACAAGGTGATTTCGCCCCTGTTGGAAGTGGAAGACCCGATCCCCGGCGCGTACACGCTGGAAATCAGCTCTCCCGGAATCGACCGCCCGTTAATCACGTCGGACGACTTCAACAAGTACAAAGGATTTGAGGCAAAGGTCGAACTGGATATGCCGGCCGAAAACGGCCAAAAGCGGTATCGCGGCAAGGTCCTTGGGGAAAAAGACGGCTTCGTTAAACTCTTTGTCGATAACGCCGAACACACGATTGAATTAAACAATATTAAAAAGGCCCGCCTCGTTCTCACCGATGAACTGATCAAGGCCACAAAGAAACAACCACAACAAACAACACAAACCGCTTAAGTAAAAAAGGACCTTAAAGGAAAAGAAAATGGAACTGCTGCAAGTCGCTGATGCTGTCGCCCGTGAAAAAAATATTGACCGGGAAATCGTTCTGGAAGCCATGGAAGAAGCCATTCAAAAGGCTGGCCGGTCGAAATACGGCCATGACCATGATATCCGCGCCACCATTGACCGCCGTTCGGGTCTGATTGACCTGAAACGTTACCGTGAAGTCGTGGAAGTCGTGGAAGACGAAGTGCGTCAACTGACCGCCGCCGAAGCCAAGCGCATCAAAAAAGATGCCGCTGTCGGTGAGTTCCTGATCGATGACCTACCCCCGCTGGATTTCGGCCGTATCGCCGCACAAACCGCGAAACAGGTTATCGTGCAGAAAGTCCGCGAAGCTGAACGTGAAAAACAATTCTTCGAATTCCAGGGCCGTGTCGGCGAAATCATCAACGGCGTTGTCAAACGTGTTGAATACGGCAATGCCACCATCGATATCGGCGGTAAAGGCGAAGGCCTTCTGCGCCGCGATGAATCCCTGCCACGCGAACATCTGAAAACCGGCGACCGCGTTCGTGCATACATCTATGATGTACGTCAGGAACTTCGTGGCCCGCAGATTTTCCTGTCCCGCTCGCACCCGCAATTCATGGCTGCCCTGTTCAAACAGGAAGTGCCTGAAATTTACGATGGCGTGATCGAAGTGAAGGCCGTGGCCCGCGATCCCGGATCGCGCGCTAAGATTGCCGTTGCTTCCCGTGATTCCTCCATCGATCCTGTCGGCGCTTGCGTCGGTATGCGTGGTTCACGCGTTCAGGCTGTTGTGAACGAACTCGGCGGTGAAAAAATCGATATCGTGCCTTGGTCACAAGACATCGCCCGCTTCATCGTATCCGCCCTTCAACCGGCGGAAGTCGCGAAAGTGGTTCTCGATGAACAGAAAAAACGCATGGATGTCGTTGTTCCGGAAGAACAACTGTCCAAGGCGATTGGTTCGCGCGGTCAGAACGTCCGTCTTGCCTCCATGCTTTGCGGCTGGGACATCGACATCATGACCGAAGCTGAAGAATCTGAACGCCGCGCCGAAGAATTCAAAACACGCTCAGCCCTGTTTATTGCAGGTCTGGACGTTGATGAAGTCATCGCGCAGCTGCTGGTATCCGAAGGCTTTGCGACAATCGAAGACGTTGCGGATACGCAAGTCGATGAAATGATGCAGATTCAGGGCTTCGATGAAGAAGTCGCGGCTGAACTGATCAACCGTGCCAACTCGTTCCTCGATGAACAGGAAGCCAAGCTGAAAGAACAGTCGGAAAAACTGGGCATCCAGCAAGACCTTCTTGAAATGGCCGGCCTTACACCTGACCAGATCATCAAGCTCGGCGAAGCCGGCGTGAAATCCAAAGACGATTTTGCCGACCTTGCCACCGATGAACTGGTAGAAATACTCGGCAATGATTCGATCACCACGAAGAATGCGGAAAGCCTAATCATGGCTGCCCGCTCTCACTGGTTCGAAGCAGAAGAACAACAACAAGCAGATCAGGCCGCCAACGCATAATAGTTGACGACCTGCACCACCAAAAAACCTATCTCTATACGGGATGAAAAAAGAAGGCGTACATGACTGACGGTAACGATAAAGAAAAGAAACCTCTCAGCCTTTCCGGGAAAACGGGCGGCGGCGGCACACTGAGCCTTAAAGGTTCGGCGGCGGCGCAGGCACGATCCAGCATGACCGGAAGCAGCCGCGGTACCGTGGTTGAGGTTCGTCGTCGCCGTGTTGGCGGACGTGGAGCAGAAGCAGCGCCTGAGCAAGCGGCCCCGGCCCCTGCAGCCTTTGAAGGCCAGGCCGAACTGCACAATCTGACATCGGAAGAACGCGATGCGCGGGCCAAGGCCCTGCGCGATGCGCTCGCTCAGCCGAAAAAAGAACGGGCCGTAAATACGGAAGGTATTGGCATGGCCGTCCGTAAGGAACCAGCCAAAGATTCCACTGGCACGCCTGCCAAGCCTGATATCGATGAACTTCGTCGTATGGAACTTGAAGAACTGGAAAAAATCGAACGCGACGAAAAAGCCAAGCTGGAAGCAGCGGCCATTGGTCGTGGCGAACAGATTCGTTCCTACACACCAGCACCATCCCGCGTTGAAGAAGAAGAAACAGTTTCTACACGTGAGCGTCTGCGCCGCGGCAATGTCCGCGCCCCACGCAGTGGTGAAGAACAAGCACGCGGCGGTGGCGGTAAGCTCACCGTTTCCAAAGTCCTGAGCCAGGATTTTGAACGCGATGGCGGACGTTCTATGGCGGCGCAGAAACGCGCCCGCGAAAAAGCCCGTAAAATGGCGATGGGTGCCCAGCAACCGGCGCAAAAAGTATTCCGCGAAGTTATCGTGCCGGAATTTATCACCGTACAGGAACTCGCAAACCGTATGACGGAACGCGCTTCTGACGTCATCAAATCCCTCATGAAAATGGGCGTGATGGCAACGATCAATCAGGCGATTGATGCCGACACGGCTGAAATCATTGTTACCGACTTTGGTCACACGGTTCGCCGCGTAACCGAATCCGATGTTGAAACAGGTCTGGGCAGCGTTGAAGACAAAGCCGAAGACATGGTTGCCCGC
>CAZUYV010000192.1:0-3814 GCA_964624435.1 uncultured Micavibrio sp.
CGATGCGTTCTTTCCTGCATTGAATGAAAAAGACTGGCGCGTAGAGAGTGAAGAAAAATTTCCCACGCATGATTTCGTGATGTTATCGCGAATTAAATAACAGGTTGTGGCGCAACGTTCTGATGCGTTCCTGACTTCGATGATTTTTCATCCTTGTGAAATCCGGGAAGGTAAGACGCCTCAAACACGGGCTTGACCTGCCCTTCAAGACTGATTTTTGCAGACGAACGCCCGTGCCCTATTTTTTCCAATTTAACCAGTGTGGATATATGGGTGATGAGATCACTAACCGTTCCCCCCGTTGTCTGGTTACTTTCTTTCAAGGACACAGATGCATAAGGTTCCAGCGATGATCGCACATTGTCCAGAAATTTAAGGCACTGAGCGGCTGCCCGTTCAATATTTTCTGATGAAAGATTTGCCTTGTGCTCCGGATTTTTGGTCAACTGCACATGAATGCCTGATGAACCCGTCAGCAAGGTGCGAACATCATATGAAACTTCTATGGCTTGGATACCCAGATTAACCAAAGGATGGCTAGTTGATTCAGAATTATCCAGCACGGCAAACCCGGCACAGCGAACACCCTTCATCGCGGCAAAGATTTCCGACAGGCTCGGCTTTTGAAGGACGACGTGTTTCATTAAATTTTCCCGTTCATTGACTTATTATGTCCAAAGATTAGAGATTTTACGCATACCAGTCCAGCAAAAAACGCAAATCCTAATATAGGCCTTTGTTTCAAGCGTTGCCTAGGGTTTTCAGGACATTGTCGGCAATCATGCGATAGGCCGGATGGCCGGAATTTTTGCCCTCGTCCGATTGGCTACGGATGGCGGGGTCGAGCGGAATTTCACCTAAGAAAGCCACGCCTTGTTTTGCTGCCTCATCTTTCGCGCCGCCATGACCGAAAATATTTTCCGTGTGGCCACAATTCGGGCAGCAATAATAACTCATATTCTCAACCACGCCCAAAACGCGGACATCGGTTTTTTCGAACATCGCAATCGCCTTGCGTGCATCGATCAGCGCGAGGTCCTGCGGTGTTGAAACAATCACGGCGCCACTGACCGGAACCTTTTGCGCGAGCGTCAATTGCACGTCGCCGGTTCCGGGTGGAAGATCAATCACCAAAACATCAAGATCCCCGCCACCGCCTGCCCAGTCCACATCACGCAGCATCTGGTAGAACGCAGTCTGCACCATAGGCCCACGCCAGATCATCGCCTTTTCCTCATCGACGAGAAACCCCATCGACATAAGCTTTAAGCCATGCGCTTCCAGCGGGATTAGTTTCCCAGCCGCATTCGTTGTCGGTTTTTGACCGGCGATACCCGACAGACGCGGCACGGAAGGCCCATAGATATCTGCATCGAGCAGCGCCACTGACAGACCTTTTTCCGCGAGCGCAACGGCAAGATTAAAGGCAACGGTGGATTTGCCGACGCCGCCCTTACCGCTCGCCACGGCGATGACATGTTTGATGGGAAGCACAAGGCGCGGATTTTTATTCATGCCGTGTGGGTCCGGTTCCGCCGATGGACGCTGCGCCGTCAAAACCGCATTCACGATGCCGATGCCCGCAATGGATTTAACAGCCGCTTCCGCTTGCTGGCGAAGTGGTTCCAGGGCCGCGCCCTGGGCCGGGTCAACCTCAATCGCAAATGTGACGTCGTTGTTCTGGCCGATTTGCAGTGATGAAATCATGCCGTTTGAAACGATATCGCCACCATCGTGCGAAACCGTCTTTAAAGCCGCGTAAATCCTGTCTTTCAAATTGTCCATAATCATCCGACAAAAGAGGTTTTCCTAAAGGGCGAAAGCCGCTATCCTTATCCGGCATCGCCTTGGGCCTTGCAACAAAAATACGACATATAGGGAAATAGGAACGTTTATGGCTTGGGACAATCAATCAGGTGGTAACAAAGGCCGCAATCCTTGGGGAACTCCTCCGGGCGGCGGTGGCGGCGGCAAGAGCCCATGGGGTTCGGGTGGCGGCAATGGTAGCGGTAACAATGATGGCCCGCCTGATTTCGATGATATGTTCGGCCGCATGCAGGATAATTTTAAAGGCCTCCTTCCCGGCAATGTCGGTGGCGGCAAATTCATCATCGCGGGTGTTGGTGCGCTTGTTGCGCTCTGGCTCGCCAGCGGTTTTTACATCGTCAATCCGGGGGAACATGCCGTCGTCCAGCGTTTTGGCGCGCACAACCGCACCGTCGATACGGAGGGTTTGAAATATCACCTGCCGACGCCGATTGAAAAAGTAACCTCGCTCAACGTCAACGAAATCCGCACCATGAATATCGGTTTCACAGGGCCAGTGGGCCGCGGATCGAATGTTTCCACGGGCCGCGATGTGCCGGAAGAAAGCCTGATGCTGACATCCGACTTTAACATCGTCGATCTTGATTTTGTTGTTCAATGGAATGTCAGCTCGGCAGAAGATTTCATCTTCAACATCGAAAACCCTGAAAACACACTTCGCAAGGCAGCGCAGAGCGCGATCCGCGAAGTCGTGGGCCAGACCCGCATGTTCAACATCATCACGACAGAGCGTGGAGCGGTTGCCGAAAATTCCAAAGCAATCCTGCAAAAAATCCTCAACGATTATAAATCGGGGATCAATATCACGCAGGTCCTGATCAACAGCGCGCAGGTTCACCCTGATGTGCAGGCAGCGTTCCAGGACGTTCAGGCCGCGAAGCAAGATGCCGAAGATGTGCAAAACCGCGCCGGTGCTTATCGTGAAGGCATTCTGCCGCAGGCACGCGGACAGGCCAAACAGATTGAACAGCAGGCCAGCGCCTACAAGCAATCCGTTATCTCCCGCGCCAGTGGGGACGCATCGCGTTTTGATTCCGTCCTCGAAGCTTATCAAAGCGGTAAGGACGTAACGAAAGAACGCATATATATCGAAACCATGGAAGAAGTTCTGCGCAACGCCCAGAAAATTATCATGGATGGCAAGGGCGCGCAGGGCGTTGTCCCTTATCTTCCACTAAATGAAATGGCCAAGCCAACACCATCGGCACCAGCCAGCAAAGGACAAAGCAATGGACAATAAACTCACCCTCATCCTGTTTGGTTTCGGCCTTGTTGTCGTTCTTTTATCGCAAGCCGTGTTCACGGTTGACCAGACGCAACAGGCCATTGTCCTGCAGCTGGGTCAGCCTGTGGGCGATGACATGCGCAAACCCGGTCTGCATTTCAAAATTCCTTTAATTCAGGAAGTGCGTTATTTCGACCGCCGCGTTTTGTCGGTTGATCCCGCGCCCGAAGAAATGGTGATCGCGAGCAGCCTGATCATTCGCCCGACCGAACCGGAATTAAGCCCAGAAGAAGCCGCAGCCGTTGAAGACGGGACAGCCCCGGATGAGGCTCCGGCAGAAGAAACTGCAGCAACCCCAACCGCGCCTGCTGTCGTTCCGCCAATTGAAGATGTGAGCGGGGAACCTATCATCGTTGACTCATATGCCCGTTACCGCATCAGCGACCCGCTGCAATTCCTCAAAACATTACGGTCTGTTGACAATGCCAACAAACGTGTCGAGAGCATCATCGATGAAGCGACCCGTACCGTTCTTGGTAAGACCACGCTCAAGGAATTGCTGTCCCATGACCGCACACGCGTTATGGCGGAAATCAACACACGTCTGAAAAAGAAAATTACCGAAGACAAGCTCGGCATTGAAATTGTCGATGTCCGGATTGTCCGAGCCGACCTAGGGGAATCCTTGCGTGATTCCACCGTACGCCGGATGATTTCTGAAATGAACGAACGCGCCACCGAAACCCGGGCGAAGGGCGAAGA
>CAZUYV010000193.1:0-3795 GCA_964624435.1 uncultured Micavibrio sp.
TTGAACACGTGAACAGTTTTCTGGAAACATTGAAACAATTGGGTCCTGCCCGCCTCGCCATTATGGGCGCGGTGTTGCTTGGGCTAATGATCTTCTTCGTCTTTGTTTCCTTGCGTGTTTCAACGCCGGAAATGAAACTGCTCTACAGCGATTTGTCGACAATGGATTCCTCCGCGATGGCGGCAAAACTTCAGGCGCAGCAAATTCCATTTGAAGTCTCACAAGATGGTACACGTATCACCGTTGCTGATACTGATGTTGGCAAAGCCCGTATGTTGCTGGCGGAAGCAGGCCTGCCCAATGGCGGCTCGATGGGTTACGAAATCTTTGACAATCAAAGCGGCTTTGGCACGACCAACGCTATCCAGAACATCAACGCCGTCCGCGCCCTTGAAGGCGAATTGGCGAGAACGATCAGTTCATTGGAACCAGTCAGATCCGCGCGCGTGCACCTTGTGTTACCGCAACGTGAGCTCTTCGCGCGTGAATCGCGCCCCTCGTCCGCCAGCGTTGCCCTCGGTCTACGCCCCGGTGCACGTATTGAACAAGAACAGATTGCCGCCATCCAGTCGCTCGTCGCTTCCGCCGTTCCTGAACTCAAAGGCGAAAATGTTTCGATCATCGACCAGAATGGCAAACTGCTTGCCCGTGGCGGTGAATCCATGGAAAGCCAGACAGCCGTAAAGGCTGAAGAAGCGCGCATCAAATATGAACAACGCGTCATCCAGAACATCGAAGACCTCGTTGGCCGTACCGTTGGCTATGGCAAGGTTCGGGCAAGCGTTTCCGCCGAACTGAACTTTGATCGTATTCAAACCAATGAAGAACTCTACAACCCGGAACAGCAGGTTGCCCGTTCGACGCAGACGACGGAAGAGAACGCTCAGGAAAACGAAGCAAGCGGTTCTGAAAATGTCACCGTTGAAAACAATCTTCCGGGTGTTGAAGGCGCATCAGGCGCTGGCGCAGATCCTACATCGAAAAGTAACCGCATCGAGGAAGTCACCAATTACGAAATCGGAAAGACCATCCGCAGCACGGTTCGTGAAGGCGGTGATCTTAAACGTCTGTCCGTCGCCGTTCTGGTGGATGGCACATACACCACCGATGCCGAAGGCAAAAAAACCTATGCCCCGCGCGAACAGGCCGAACTGGATAAAATCTCCGCCCTCGTCAGTTCCGCCATCGGTATAGATAGCGCGCGCGGCGATACGCTCGAAGTCGTGAACATGCCCTTTGCCGAAATCGATACATCCGAAGAGGCTCCTGATAACACCCTCTTTGGCTTCGACAAGAACAAGCTGCTGGATGTGGCTGAGGTCGTCACCGTTGCCGTCATGATCATCCTTGTCATCCTGCTGGTTCTCCAGCCGATGGTGGGGCGCCTCCTGACGTCGGAGACCGCGAGCGGCCTTGATGATGAGGAAGAAAAAGAACTGATTGGGGCACGCCCTGCGGCCCCAGCGCTGGAGGGTCCCGCGCATGATTTTGAATCCGCCAACCTCGATGAGGATGAACAGGAACAAAACCTCATTGACGTTCAGAAGGTGGAAGGCAAGGTTAAGGCCTCCTCGGTCAAGAAAGTGGAAGATATCGTTGACAGCTATCCGAATGAAACCGTTTCGGTCATACGCAGCTGGATGACACAGGACTGATAACGGAACATCGGGGTTAAACGGGTAAAAGCGAATGCGGGTCAGGGAAGATTATAGAACGCTAACGGGGACCGAAAAGGCCGCCATATTCATGCTGGCGCTCGGCGAAGATTATACCGCCAAAATTTTTGAACATATGGATGATGAGGAAATTCTCGAACTGTCGCAAGTCATGGCGACTCTCGGGAAAGTGAACTCGAATGTCGTTGAACGGCTTTTCGTTGAATTCGCGGAACAGATGAGCACATCCGGCGCGCTTGTTGGCTCCCAGGAATCCACGGAACGCATGCTGACCAAGGCCGGTATGTCCAAAGACAAGATCGACCAGATCATGGAAGAGATCCGTGGTCCAGCCGGCCGGACGATGTGGGAGAAGTTGACCAACGTGAACGAAGAGGTTCTCGCCAACTTCCTGCAAAAAGAATATCCGCAAACTGTTGCCGTTGTTATGTCGAAAATTACCACGGATCATGCCGGGAAGGTTCTGGCTCTGCTGCCTGAAAGCTTTGCAATGGAAGTCATCCACCGCATGCTGCGCATGGAGGCCGTGCAAAAAGAAGTGCTGGAAGACGTTGAAAAAACCCTGCGCATGGAATTCATGTCAAACCTCGCAAGAACTCAGCGCCGCGATTCCCACGAGCACATGGCCGAGATTTTCAACCATCTCGACCGCACAGCGGAATCAAAATTCATGGAAGCGCTGGAAAAAACCATTCCGGAAAGCGCCGAGAAAATCCGTTCGCTCATGTTCACATTCGAAGATCTTGCGAAAATTACACCTGCCGGTATTCAGGCCATTATCCGTGCCGCCGATAAAGACAAGCTTCCGCCTGCCCTGAAGGGTGCCACTGAAACACTGAAGGATCTGTTCTTCTCCAACATGTCTGAACGCGCATCAAAGATCATGAAAGAAGACATGGCCGCGATGGGGCCGGTTCGCCTGAAGGACGTGGAAGAAGCGCAACAGCATATTGTCGGTGTGGCCAAGGACCTTGAATCCCGCGGTGAGATTACGATCGCCAGCGGCAACGAAGAAGATGAACTTATCTATTAACGCTTCGGTCGGCATTCTCCTGCATCACCGTCAAAGGGTATCACTTGGAAAAAGAGCGTAAATTTTTGTTCGATATGAATGTCTTTGATGCCCCTCCGAAAGAGGAATCCATCGAAGACCTTCCGCCGCCTCCGCCGACCTTTTCCGAAGACGAACTGGCCGCGGCCAAGGATATGGCGTTTGAACAGGGCCGCCAGCAGGGACAAAAAGAACAGGTGGAATCCCGCGAACAATATGTAGCGACTTCGCTTGAACAGATCGCCCGTAATTTTTCCCAGCTTTTTGCCGCCGAAACGATGCGGGAAATCGTGTTTGAGAAAGAGGCGCTGCGCCTCACTACTGCTGCGCTCGACCTGCTCTTTCCCATTCTGAACGAAAAGCTGGGACGTGAGGAAGTTCACAAAATCATCGAAAAAGTCCTTACATCTCACAGAAAAACCAAGGAAATTGTCGTTCAGGTCCCGTCGGGTATGAAGGGGGAAATCGAAACCCTGATCCGCCGTTTGCATGACGAAGATCAGGAAAGTGTGGCATGGCGGGTGACGGAAAATCCCGATATGGCCGCTGGGAATTGTATCCTGGAATGGTCGGATGGCGGTGCAGTACGGGATTCCGTGCGGGCTGCGGCCGACATCCGCCGTCATATAGTTGATCTCTTTGGCGCTCCGTTGGCAGTTTTGTCAGAAGGAACCCTTCCCGAAACGGGAAATAGTGATGTAAGATTAGAGGAGAATACCGAATCAGGGGAACAAGCGGCCGCTGACTCCCCTTCCACTACGGAGACAGAGCATGAGTGACACCACCGATAACAAGGATGTGAACTTCGACCAGATCGAAGAAACAGCCGGCGCACGTGAACCCGAACAGGAATGGCCTGTCGGTGAACCGATGGCGTCAGATGTGTCCGCTATCTATGACATCCCGGTTCAGATTTCCGCCGTGCTCGGTCGCTCCACCATGCAAGTCAGCCAGCTTTTGAAACTTGGACGCGGCGCAGTTGTTGAACTCGACCGCAAAGTTGGCGAAGCCATCGACATTTACGTGAACAACCGCCTCGTCGCCCGCGGCGAAGTCGTCGTCGTGGAA
>CAZUYV010000194.1:0-3781 GCA_964624435.1 uncultured Micavibrio sp.
CACATCCGGTAAATGGACACCTATAAGAAGGGCAGCAAATGACCACCAAGAAACTGAAAAAATTACAAAGCATTCTACAGGAACTGACGATCATTGATCCGGAATTTCCGATCCAGTGGGTTCTTGTCTTTGCTGAAATTGCTGCCGAAGAAGGTGTTTCCTTGAAAGATGTTGCGGATCGCACAGGCATTTCCATGTCGGTGATGTCACGCACGATTGGCGCGCTGTCCAATGCACGCCGCATGGGTAAACCTTATGGTTTGGTTTCCGTTCGTCATGCCAAGGACGACAGACGCCGCAAGGAATTGTTCCTGTCTGCCAAGGGCAAGAAACTGGTCGAAAAATTGGAAAAGACCCTGTAAGGATTTTGTAGAATTAAAAAAGCCGGACAATCTGTCCGGCTTTTTTGTTTTTAGGCCGCGCGTTCATCCGCAAATTTATCTCGCAATTTTTTGGCTGCAGAGACCATATTTTCAAGCGCCGGTTTTGTTTCGGCCCAGCCGCGGGTTTTCAATCCGCAATCCGGATTGACCCAAAGCTGGGAAGCGGGGAGAACCTTCGCGGCCTTTTCGAGCAGATTGACCATCTCTTCCACTGAAGGAATACGCGGCGAGTGGATATCGTAAACGCCAGGACCGATGTCGTTGGGATATTTATACGTGCCGAATGCATCGAGCAATTCCATCTGGCTGCGCGATGTTTCAATTGAAATTACATCGGCATCGAGCGCCCCTATAGAATCGATGATGTCATTGAACTCCGCATAACACATATGTGTGTGTATTTGCGTTGAGTCACCTACAGAACTGGCGGAAAGGCGGAAAGCTTCCACCGCCCATTTCAAATACACGGACCGGTCCGCCTCGCGCAGCGGCAAACCTTCACGAAGCGCTGGTTCATCAATCTGGATGACTTTGATTCCGGCTTTTTCGAGATCGGATACCTCATCGCGAATGGCTAAGGCAATTTGTTTGGCTGTCTTCTCTCTACTCTGGTCATTGCGCACGAACGACCAGCATAGAATAGTAATGGGACCGGTCAGCATGCCTTTCATCGGCCGGTCGGTCAGGCTTTGCGCGTATTTGCTCCATTCCACAGTCATCGGGCGTGGGCGGGATACATCACCATAAATGATCGGCGGTTTGACGTAGCGGGAACCATAGGATTGCACCCAGCCATTCTGGGAGAAGGCAAATCCCTCCAGCTGTTCGCCAAAATATTCCACCATGTCGTTGCGTTCTGCCTCGCCATGAACAAGGACGTCAAGTCCGGCCTGTTCCTGATAGCGCACCACACCTTCAATTTCTTTTTTCATTGCGGTGAAATAATCGCTTTCATGAAGCTGGCCTTTTTTATAGGCGGCACGCGCGTTGCGGATTTCTAACGTTTGCGGAAACGACCCGATGGTCGTCGTTGGGAAGGATGGTAGTTTCAAATCCGCCTGCTGCAATGTCTTGCGGGTAGCAAACGGGCTCTTGCGCTTGGCCATATCGGGTGTAATCGCAGCCATGCGCTTAAGAACATCTTCATTGTGAATGCGCTTGGATGTTTTGCGGTTTTGCGCAATGTCATCGCTGGCGGCCAATTGAGCTATGATGGCATGACGGCCTTCATTGATTCCTTTGGCAAGAGTGGCGATTTCGTCGAGCTTCTGCGTTGCATAGGCCATCCAGCTTCGCACTTCAGGATCGAGTTTCTTTTCTTCTGCTAGATCAATGGGGGAGTGGAGAAGGGAACAGCTTCCTGAAACGGAAAAATTGTCACCGAGAGCCGACTTGGCTTTTTCAAGCTTGGCGAGACTGTTCGACAAATCGTTTTTCCAGATATTACGGCCATCGACGAGACCGAGACTGAGATGCTTCCCGGTTTCTTTGGCCTTGGCAATTGCGGCGTCGAGTTGATCCGGCGCACGGACAAGATCAACTCCAATCGCGGCAACGGGTAGCGAGAAGGCGAGATCAAGATTGTCACGCAGCCCATCGAAATAGGTCGGAACCCATATATTGATGTCTGGAACGGCGGCCTTGATCAATTGATAGGCGGTTTTATAGGCTCCCTTGTAACGATCTTCTAGATCGAGCGCGAGGCATGGTTCATCAAGTTGGATCCATGTAATGCCCTGCGCCAGAAGTTTTTTGCAGATTTCGGCATAAGCGGCCGCGATCCCCGGCACCAAGGTGCAGCGGCAATCAGTGAAATCAGCATTCTTCTTGGCCAGCATGAGGAAGGATACAGGGCCGATCAAAACAGGTATTGGCGCAAAACCGGCATCCTGCGCTTCCTTGGCCTCATCGAAAATTTTCGAGGTCGAGAGTTTGAATTCCTGCCCCTTTTTCAGTTCTGGGACGATGTAGTGATAATTGGTGTCGAACCATTTCGTCATCTCCATCGCAATGACGTCCTGTCCGTTTTTCTGGCTACCGCGCGCCATGGAAAAATACAGGTCCGGATCATCAAGATCGTAGCGATCCGGAATCACACCGAGCAGACAGGCCGCATCGAGGATGTGGTCGTAGAAGGAGAAGTCGTTGACAGGGACATAACTGATCCCCGCATCTTTTTGCAATTTCCAGTGACGCAGGCGCAGTTCCTTGCCTGTCTTGAATAATTCATCGCGGCTGATTTCACCTTTCCAGTAACTCTCGGTGGCTTTTTTCAGTTCGCGTTTTACGCCGATGCGTGGGAATCCTAGATTGAGGGCCAATACCATGGATAATCTCCTAAATTGTAATGTTGATAATTAAACGCCAAGGCCAGTGATCTTGCAAGCTTCGACCAGCATATCGGCACGGTTCAGCGTGTAGAAATGCAGGTGCGAAGCGCCGCGCATTCGAAGATCTTCAATTTGCCATACAAGCGTATCGAGGGCGATTTTGGAATGATCGGCCGTATCGGCCTTTTCAAATTTGGCGCGCAGGGAAGGGGGGACATGCGCTCCGCATTTACCGGCGAACTTCACCATGCTCTCATAATTGCCGATGGGGAGAAGGCCGGGAACGACGGGACAGGTAATGCCCGCATGCGCTACACGCTCCAGAAAGCGGGAATAATGGTCGTGATCAAAGAAAAATTGCGTGATGGCACGGTCGGCCCCGCCAGCGCATTTTTTCTTGAGCGCAATGATATCGGCCATTTCATCGGGCGCATCGGGGTGCTTGTCGGGATAAGCGCCAACGCTAACATCAAAATCACCATAGGTTTTAATGCCTTCGATGAAATCAGACGTGTATTGATAATAATCAAGGTCAGGATCAAGCGGCCATTTCAAATCGGCGGGCATATCACCTCGCAGGGCCACGATGCGGTTGATGCCAAGACCCTTAAGGTTGTCGAGATAGGCCTTTAGCTCTGTTCTAGTCAGCGAGATAAAAGTAAGGTGGCAGGCCAGCGGGATATTCGTCACGGATTGTAGAGATTTAAGGGTTTGAAGCGTTTTTTCGCGGGTGGAACCACCGGCACCAAACGTCACAGTCATAAAATCGGGGGACAGGGCAGACAGCATGGAGGCTGTCTTCAGCAGGGCAGCATCGCCTTCCGGGGTCTTAGGGGGGAAGAATTCAAAGGAAATACGAGGAGCGATATCTGCGAAAGTTCACCTGCTTGTCTAAAGGTTGGCTATCAGCATGATCCCGGCAAGCCTAGCCTGTCAAGCGAAACCAATGACATGGCAGCCATGCGGGCCTTGCTTCCCCGGGGATTATTCGCTAGAAAAGATCATGACACGCACAGCATTAGATTTGATCCCCCAGCCAACTGTTTCCCATGACCGTATCCTGATCCT
>CAZUYV010000195.1:0-3755 GCA_964624435.1 uncultured Micavibrio sp.
CTCCCGCCGCCTGAGAAGGTCAGGCCGAACTGCACAATCCGACACCGGAAGAACGCGATGCGCGGGCCAAGGCCCTGCGCGACGCGCTCGCACAACCGAAGAAGGAACGTGCGGTTAATACCGAAGGCATTGGTATGGCTGTCCGCAAGGAACCGGCCAAAGACGCCTCCGGCACTCCGGCAAAACCGGATCTGGATGAACTTCGCCGTATGGAACTTGAAGAACTCGAAAAAATCGAACGCGACGAAAAAGCCAAGCTGGAAGCGGCAGCCATTGGTCGCGGCGAACAAATCCGTTCCTACACACCAACACCGACACGTGTTGAAGAAGAAGAATCTGTTTCCACTCGTGAACGCCTGCGTCGCGGCAATGTTCGCGCACCGCGTGGTGGCGAACAACAGGCCCGTGGCGGCGGCGGCAAACTGACCGTTTCAAAAGTCCTGAGTCAGGATTTCGAACGTGATGGCGGCCGCTCTATGGCAGCGCAGAAACGCGCCCGTGAGAAAGCCCGTAAAATGGCGATGGGCGCTCAACAGCCCGCGCAAAAAGTCTTCCGCGAAGTTATCGTGCCGGAATTCATTACGGTGCAGGAACTCGCAAACCGTATGACGGAACGCGCCTCCGATGTTATCAAAGCGCTCATGAAAATGGGTGTGATGGCGACCATCAATCAGGCGATTGATGCCGACACCGCTGAAATCATCGTGACCGACTTCGGTCATACCGTGAAACGCGTGACCGAATCCGATGTTGAAACAGGTCTGGGAAATATCGAAGATAAATCCGAAGACATGGTTTCCCGCCCACCGGTTGTGACCATCATGGGTCACGTCGACCACGGGAAAACCTCCCTGCTCGATGCTCTGCGCTCCACCGATGTTGTATCGGGCGAAGCCGGCGGCATTACTCAACATATCGGCGCGTACCAAATTCAGGTATCGGGTGGTCAGAAAATTACCTTCCTCGATACACCCGGTCACGCCGCCTTTACCGAAATGCGTGCCCGTGGCGCCAACGTAACCGACATCGTGGTTCTGGTGGTATCCGCTGCCGATTCCATCATGCCGCAAACGATTGAGGCGATTAACCACGCTAAGGCCGCTAAGGTTCCAATCATCGTTGCCATCAACAAGATCGATCTGCCTGACGCCAACGTTGCCAAGGTGAAACAAGACCTGTTGCAACATGAAATCATCACCGAAGATCTCGGCGGCGATACAATGGCAATTGAAATTTCTGCCAAGAAGCGCACCAATCTCGACAAGCTGGAAGAAGCCATTCTCCTGCAAGCCGAAATTCTGGAACTCAAGGTCAACCAGAGCCGTCCGGGCGAAGGTGCCGTGGTCGAATCCAAAATGGAAGTCGGTCGTGGATCGGTTGCAACCGTCCTCGTGCAAAAAGGCACACTCAAAACCGGCGATATCTTTGTTGTTGGCGCACAATGGGGCCGCGTCCGCGCGCTCTATGATGACCGTGGTCAATTGCTGACACAGGCTATCCCGGGGCAACCGGTTGAAGTTCTCGGCCTGTCCGGTACACCCGATGCCGGCGACATTCTGAACGTCGTAGAATCCGAAGCCAAGGCCCGCGAAATCACGGATTACCGTGAACGCAAACGCCGCGAAAAAGCATCGGCCGCTATGTCGACCAACCGTCAGGGCAAAACGTTCGAAGATATTCTGGCCGCCGCGAAAATCGCCGGTGATAAGAAAATCCTGCCTGTGGTTATCAAAGGCGACGTTCATGGTTCTGTTGAGGCGATCATCGGATCCCTGCATAAGATGACCGAAGACAACAACGAAATCGGGATTCAGGTCCTGCATTCCGGCGTTGGCGGTATTACCGAATCCGATATCACGCTGGCCAAGGCGTCGAACGCCATGGTCATCGGCTTTAACGTCCGTGCTAATGCACAGGCGCGCCAACAGGCCGAACGTGATTCCGTTCAGATCCGTTACTACAACATCATCTACAACGTTATCGATGATGCCAAGGCGATCCTGTCTGGCATGTTGTCCCCGATCCGCCGCGAGGAGTATCTGGGCCAGGCCGAAATCCGCGAAGTGTTCAACATCACGAAGGTTGGTAAGATCGGCGGATGCATGGTTACAGCCGGTATCGTTAAGCGCGGCGCCGGTGTGCGCCTGCTCCGCGACGATGTGGTTATTCATGAAGGCACGCTCAAAACGCTCAAACGCTTCAAGGATGAAGTCAAGGAAGTCAAAGAGGGAACCGAATGCGGTATGGCCTTTGAAAACTACGAAAACATACAGGTTGGCGACATTATCGAGTGCTATGAGATTGTCGAGGAAGCCAGAACGCTGGCGTAAGTAATAATATCATCCTCGCTCGGGGCGAGGATGATAATTAAAGAGTTAGATACCCATGACTGACGAAGAAAAAAACCGCCAAAGCATAATTGAAGGGTTTAACCGCGATCCTGATAAGAGTGATCTACCATCTATTTCTGACGATAAGTGGAAGAGCCTCATGGACGCCTACAATCTTAAACCCACCAACAGAGAAGAAGAACGCAACCGTCTGATTGAAATGGGCAGCAATAGCGATCTCACTAACGATGATTTAATCATTTATTTTTCTGATGAGGCTGAAGAACAGTTAACGGGCATGTTTGGGAGAGCGTCCATTATTCAGGACATGATCAACATGCAAAAAGGAACGATTGTCGATATGGCCATGCATCTGGGAATAACCCCAAAACAGGCCGCCAGAATGGCAAAAGATGGCCTTGGAAAAATGTTGGACGACGGTAAGGGGCCGAGTCTCGATGCCTAGCTCTCTCAATCAACCATCACAACGTCAGCTTCGCGTGGGCGAACAAATCAAACACGTGATTGCCGAGGCACTGGCGCGTGGACATTTCCACAACGAAGCCCTGCTCGATTCCGGCCACATCACGGTGACGGAAGTGCGCGTAACGCCTGACCTGAAGCATGCTTATGCCTATGTGCTGTCCCTTGGCGGTCGCGACATGGATAAGATTTTGCCGGCACTGAACAGCGAAGCCTATTCCTTCCAGAAAGAAATTAACCGTGCGACACAGTTGAAATTCACGCCGAAGCTGCAGTTCCAAATGGATGAAAGTTTTGATAAATTCAGCCGTCTTCAAGAAGTCATCAGCACGATAAAATATTCCGACCAGGAAGAAGAAAAATAATTCATGGGACGCCGGAGCAAAGGCAACAAGGTTGACGGCTGGGTCAATCTCTACAAACCGGCTGGCATCACATCGAATGCCGCCCTCTCTATCGTCAAACGTGCGCTCAATCCGCAAAAGGCCGGACATGCGGGCACACTGGACCCCCTCGCCTCTGGCATCCTCCCTATCGCACTGGGCGAAGCCACAAAGACCGTTCCTTACGTTCAGGATACCTATAAAACTTATAACTTCGAGATTACATGGGGGGAGCAACGCACCACCGATGACGCCGAAGGCACAGCGATCAGCACATCGGATAAACGCCCAAGCCGTGAAGACATCGAAGCGCTGATCCCGCAATTCATCGGCGATGTTGAACAAATCCCTCCGCAATTTTCGGCCATCAAGATTGATGGCGAACGCGCCTATGATATCGCCCGCGCCGGAGACGTCGCCGACATCAAATCCCGCCTCGTTTATATCGAGGAACTGGAGATCACGGCGCATGAACCAGCCAAGACCTCCTTCCGCTGCTATTGCGGCAAAGGCACCTATGTCCGGGCCATTGCCCGCGATCTGGGCCTCAAATTGGGCT
>CAZUYV010000196.1:0-3736 GCA_964624435.1 uncultured Micavibrio sp.
CGAACGATCCCGTTCCCCCGGTGATCAGAATGGATTTGTCGTTAAACATGGGCAGTTATGGTCCTTTAATGCGGCAAATGCTTGTTTTTGCGTGGTTTTGAAGTCGGCGGAGTTTCGCAAATCTGCCGATAAAACTCAATAGAAGGTTACTATTTACATAAATAATAAATTCATTGTCTATTCACGTACTGAAACGCTATAAAAACCAGACGTTTATCTTTGTAAGGAATGCGTATGTCTGACATTATCCCGTTTAAGCTCAAGCGCAGCTATGATCACGCGTTGCGAGAGCAAAGCCCAAGGTTCCAGCATTCTAAGGGATATCCGGCGGTTCGGGACCCGGCTGCGGAAAACCCCCAAGGGCTTTTACAAGGCGCCGGGCCGGCTGACATACGCCGCCTTCGTCTACATTACTCCAACAATCCGATTCCTCAGAATGGAAGTGTCATGCCGTCAATAGCGGGAATGATGCCAGGCGGCAATTCACCAACCAATGTCTTATAATCCATGGTCGGTGGCAGATGGGTCAGGATAACCTGCCTTGCCTCTATCCGTTCATTCATCGCGATGACTTCTTTGATATTGGCGTGAACGGGGTTGGTTTCGGAATGATATCCCGCTCCGTCCACAATCCAGGTTTCAACACCCCTCAGGGTGGAAAAAGCAGCTTCATCAAGGCGTTTTACATCGGTGGAATATGCAATATCTCCTATCCTTAGACCGAGCGAAGGGATTGTCCCATGGTCCTGTTCAAATGGCGTAAGGGCGATATCGCCAATAGTGATCTTATGTCCCATGGCCATGATTTCAGCGTCACACACCGACGGATAGAAACCGTTTTCGGAATCTTTGAACATGTAATCGACACGCTTATAAAGATTATCGAGTGTGTGCTTGTCGGCATAGACAGGAAATTTTCGCTTGTTGTTCAAACGTTGCAAGACCCGTAATTCATCAATGCCATTCACATGATCAGAATGTTCATGGGTCAATATGATTGCGTCCGGCACGCCGAGATTTTCGCGGTTCATCTGTTCCCGGAAATCCGGGCCAGTATCAACGATGATAAGTGTAGAATCTGTTTGCAAGGCGATGGATGGGCGCGTGCGGTGATTGCGTTTGTCATTAGGATCGCACGCTCCCCACCAGTTGCCGATGGCAGGAACGCCAGCGGACGAGCCGCAACCGAGAATGATTAATTTGCCGCCCATGTCTTTTTCGCCTTGTTGAAAAGGGTAAAGAAATTTTCTTTTGTGGTGCTTGCAATCGTTTCTTCATCTGAGTTCAGAAGATTTGCCAGAAAGCGCCCGGTATGGCTGACAAAAGCGGGTTCGTTGGTCTTGCCACGGAAGGGCTCTGGCGCAAGAAACGGTGCATCGGTTTCCACGAGAATGCGGTTTAGCGGAACAGTCTTGGCAATCTCCTGCAACTCCACTGATTTTTTAAAGGTCACGATGCCGGAAAGGGAAATATAGAACCCCTCTTCCAACGCATCCTGCGCCAGTTTCGGGCCGGAAGAGAAGCAATGCATGACACCGCGTAGTTTTTTATCCGGGTTTTCACTGCGGATCACACGGATGATATCGTCATCAGCATCGCGGGCATGGACGATGAGCGGCAGATTGGTCGCGATACAGGCACGGATATGTTTGCGAAAAGATTCTTCCTGATCATCGCGCGGAGAATGATCGTAAAAATAATCCAGTCCGCTCTCGCCAATGCCAACAATGCGGTCATCGGAATTGGCCTTGTCGATGAGTTGTTGCAGCGTGACGGCTTTCTCGGCCTCAACCCCCGCATCGTGCGGATGTGTGCCGATACTGCACCAGACATTTTCAAATGCTTTGACGGTGGATAGGATAGAGGGGAACTCACCAACGATCTGGCAATTGATATTGATCATGCCCTCTACCCCAGCAGCCTTTGCACGGGCAACAATGGCGGCAGGGCTATCCCCGTCCGCATTGCGTTCGTGATTCAAATGGCAGTGGGAATCAATCCACATGGATCAGGCGACCTTTTCTTCATCAATCTGAATGCGCGGAAAAACGCCGGTTGGTGCTGGTAGTACCGTTCCGGATTTCAGGGCGTATTGTGATGATATGTGCGCGTAGGTGCGTTCATTCAAGGGTGAGGATACCTGATCGAGCAGTTTGGCAGCAGATTCGGGCACAATCGCCTGAACAGAAATTCCGAGACAGCGGATGACTTCGGCGAGGACGTAAAGAACAGTTCCCATGCGGGCGACATCTGTTCTTTTCAATCCCCAGGGCGCCTGCACATCGATATAGGCATTGGCGGCGTAAACAACGCGCCAGATTGTTTCAATGCCGCGATGGAAGGCGAATTTATCGAAGTCTGCGCGGATAGTATCGCCAAGAGACTGCGCTTGCTTCAAAAGGTCTTTGTCTTCTGCGGTGAAATCATCGAACGCAGGAACCTTGCCTTCGCAGTTTTTGGCGATTTGTGACAACGTACGTTGTGCCAGATTGCCGAGACCATTGGCCAGATCCGAATTGATCCGTGCAATTGCGTGTTCGTGACTGAAATTCCCATCCTGCCCATGCGGAACTTCGCGCATAAGGATGTAGCGTGTGGCATCGAGACCGTACGCGCTGAGCAGGTCGGCTGGCGCAATAACATTCCCGACCGATTTCGACATTTTCTGGCCATCGACATTGATGAATCCATGAGCGAAAACAGATTTTGGCAGCGGGATATTGGCGGACATAAGGAAGGCAGGCCAGTAAACGCAGTGGAAGCGGATAATGTCTTTTCCGATCACATGGAAATCGGCGGGCCAGTATTTGCTGAATTCTGCGCCCTTCTCATCCGGGTAGCCCGCACCGGTAATGTAATTTGTAAGGGCATCGAGCCAGACATACATGACGTGTTTTTCATCGCCCGGGACAGGTACGCCCCAGTTAAACGTGGTGCGGGAAATCGACAGATCCTGCAATCCACCCTTCACGAACGAAATGATTTCATTGCGGCGGGAGTCCGGTTGGATAAATTCAGGATGATCTTCGTAATATTTTAGAAGTTTATCGGTGTAGGCGGAGAGTTTGAAGAAGTAGCTCGGCTCCACAACCCATTCAACCGGTGCGCCCGTTGGGGCAAGTTTGGTGCCGTTCGGGCCATCGGTCAGTTCGGATTCACCAAAATACGCTTCATCGCGGACGGAATACCATCCATCGTACTGGCCAAGAAAAATGTCATCCGGGTTGTTGGCCTTGATGGCCTCCCAGATTGCGGCGCAGGATTTGTAATGGCGCGGTTCGGTCGTACGGATAAAATCATCGTTCGAGCTGTTGAGCGCTTTATCGAGCGCTACGAATTCAGCGGCAATCTTGTCGCAGAGTTCTTTCGGTTTCAGGCCCAACTTTTCGGCGGTCTTCGCAACCTTCTGCCCGTGTTCATCCGTTCCGGTCAGGAATTTTACATCATAGCCATCGAGACGTTTGTGACGCGCCATCACATCGGTCAGGATCTGTTCGTACGCGTGACCGAGGTGCGGCGATCCGTTAACGTAGGCGATGGCAGTGGTGATGTAGAATGATTTGTCGGCGGTCATAAACTTTTGCTTTCTGGCTGTTATTTATCCCAGCAGGGCAAAAGCTCCCAGAACGCCTTGGCGTTTATCCAGATTGCTGATTTCCACCGCTGAAAAATGGCCCTTCAATTTCTCACAAATATCGATCCATTGTTCAAGAGAATAATGGTTTTGCAGGGGTTG
>CAZUYV010000197.1:0-3681 GCA_964624435.1 uncultured Micavibrio sp.
GAGAATGATACCGATCACCAGCAGCATGAAATAGGACCCCCCATTCTTGCTGTTGCCGCTACGCGGTACATAGAGGGCATAGCGCATATGGCTCCAGATCAGTTGCGATGTGATGCCGAAGATGCCCGTGAAGATTACGCAGACCATCAGCAGGCGGACATCGCGGTTGATGATATGGGTGAGTTCATGTGCCAGAACGCCTTCAAGCTCATCCTTCGAGAGCGATTGCATCAGGCCGCGTGTGACGGTGACGCAATAAGTGTCGTTGCTGACCCCGCTGGCAAAAGCATTGCGGGCGTGAGTTTCGATGATCTCCAGTCGTGGCATCGTCATGCCTTGCGCAATGCAGAGATTTTCTAGCAGGTTGTAAAGTTCGGGTTCTTCTTTGCGCGTTACAGGGTGCGATTTGGAGAGCGAGCGGATCATCATGTTCTGGAAGAAATAGGCAATGATAAACCAGACCATGACAATGCTGAGGATAGTGGGCCAGTAACGCGCGGTCATGAACCAGCCGTAATGAAGCGCACCATCGATCGTGGTACCAATACCGGTCTGGGCATCAAACCCCATACCCATGCCGGTGAAATAACCCCATGTTGCCATCACCAGCCATGCCACCCCCATCAGGATAAAGGGATAGGCAGCAAGCACCAGAAAAGACCGGATGTTGTTATTCCAGATCGATGTCTGCAGGCCTGTTACGGGTTGCGGCATGTTTTTAGAATTTCACCGAAGGGGCTTTTTCAAGTTCAACGCGGGTAACGGATGTATCTTCATAGAACTCTTCCGTCTTAAATCCGAACATACCGGCGATGATGTTGGCCGGGAATTGCTGCACGGATGTATTCAACTCGCTGGTGGCATTATTGAAGAAACGGCGGGCGGCGGCGATCTTGTTTTCTATGTCGGACAATTCGGACATTAATTGCTGGAAATTCTGATCGGCCTTTAATGCCGGATAGTTTTCGGCAACGGCGAAGAGGCCCATGAGGGCGCCACCCAATGTTCCTTCCGCAGCAAGACGTTCATTCGCGCCGCGTGATCCCGCGACACTGGCGCGGGCAGCGGTGACATTCTCCAACACAGATTTTTCATGCGCCGCGTATCCTTTGACGGATTCCACCAATTGCGGCACGAGGTCGAACCTCTGTTTGAGCTGTACATCAATATCGGAATAGGCGTTCATGCGGTTTTGGCGCAGGGCGACGAGGCGGTTATAAAGCGAGATGACAAAGAGAGCGAGAACAGCGAGGACGCCGAGGCCAATGAGCAATTCCATGGAAATTATTCCTTTTTGCAAAATTCCGTTGTCAAAGATTATAGGGCTTTGGCCATGAAAGAAAAGCAGGATTGATCCATCGTCCCAGAGGGTTATACTGTCACTTCTGGAAAGGGCAGTCATGGATCCCACAACCTCAACCCATTTTGTCAGCGCAGCCGCCAGTGGCGAGACATGGCGTGACACCGCCAAGAAGGTTCTGGAGCAGCTTGAATCCGTCAAGACGGAAGGGTTTCAGCCCAATATCGGCTTTCTATATATTACGGATGATCTTGCAGAAGATGCGGGCAGTATCCTTACCCTGTTCCGTTCGGTGACGGGCATCAAGCATTGGAGCGGTTGTGGCGCGATGGGGGTTTGTGGAAATGGGGTCGAATATGTCGATGTCCCGGCGATCAGCGTTCTGATCGGCAGCGTGCCCAAGGACAAGGTCCGGCATTTTTCTACGCCGTCCGGTGACCTTCATTCGCTTCACACAGATCTCGAACCATGGCTGAACACACACGACCCCATGCTGGTATTTGTGCATGCCGATCCCAAGATGGAAGGCGGGCCGGGCAAGGCGCTGGAAGATATCGATGCGACCGTGGGCGGGTTCATGGTTGGCGGGCTTTCCTCCTTTCATGGTGATAACGCGATCATCGCCGACAATGTAATGGAAGATGGCGTCAGCGGTTTTGTATTTGCCGCCGATATTGCTGTGGCGACGGGGCTTAGCCAGGGGTGCGTTCCCATCGGGCCGCTGCACGAAATATCGCGCGCCGATGATCATGTTATCGGATATCTCGACGGTGAAACACCAGTCGATGTTTTTACCCGTGATCTGCAGAGCATGAGCCGTGAAAAACGCATGGCGATGATCGAGCATACGGATGAGGATTATAAAGACGAACTGTCCGACCGACCGCCATCCCCGCAAGATATCAAGGGCATCGCCCATATCGGTTTTCCTATTCCGGGCAGCGACCAAGGGGATTACCTTGTCCGCAACATTGTGGCGATTGATGCCAGTAACGGCATGATCGCGGTTTCCGAAATCGTGGAGGATGGGCAGAAGATCATGTTCATGCATCGCGACGACGATACGGTGAAATCGGACCTGACGCAGATGTTGGTAGGTTTACACAAACGCGTGCTGAGCAGCCATGGCGCCTTTAAACCCAAGGCCGCGCTGTATGTCAGTTGCGTCGCGCGGGCGGGTGTGGCGTTCGGCCCAACCGCGCAGGCCGGGGGTGAAATGGCGTTGATCCGCGATGTGCTGGGCGATATTCCGCTGGCCGGGTTTTATGCCGGGGGTGAAATTTCCAACACGCGGATTTATGGCTATACGGGCATTTTGACCTTGTTCCTTTGAGGCATTTTTGATCTTCTCGCGCCCATCGGCGTACTATAGATTGGTAGCCATCACTGTTTCACGCCGTAAAGGATAAGCGATGAAAAAAATCCTCCTCTGCCTTGCTCTTGCTTTGTGTGCCGTTTCTCTGCCAGCTTTTGCGCAGGATAAAAACGCGGGTATCCCCGATGTGCCGGAAGCCCTCGAAGGTTTGGTTCAGCGCGGCGCGCAGATCCGGTATCTGGGCAAGGAACACGGGCTTGATGGCTGGATCGCGATCTATCAGGGGCAGGAACAATATTACTATGTCACCACCGACAAGAAGGCCTTCGTTACCGGATTGATGTTCGGATCCGATGGCCGCCCCATCACGATTGAGCAGGTGCGCGATCTGCAGGCGCAGGGTGGACAGGTCCTTGACCTTCTGGCCGAAGCGCCACCATCCACAGGCGCGGAAGCATCGGAAAAACCGCTGCAAAGTCTTGCCGAAACCATGAAGTCACAAACACCGTCCGAGCGTTTGTTTACGGATGTCGAGAACAGCAACTGGATCAGGCTGGGCAGCGAGAGCGCACCCGTGATTTATTCCTTCGTCGATCCGCAATGTCCGCATTGTCACGCGATGATGGATGATATGCGCAAGGATTATATCGATAAAGGATTGGTGCAGGTTCGCATCATGCCGGTCGGATTCCAGCAAGGATCCCTTGCGCAGGCGGCGTTCCTTCTGGCTGCCCCTAATCCTGCCGAACTTTTCTATAAACATCTTGATGGCGATACCACCGCCCTTCCGGCCAAGAGCGATATTTCGACACAGGCGATCCAGAAAAACATGGCGCTGATGCAGGCCTGGAAATTCAATGTCACGCCATTGACCATTTACCGCAGCAAAGACGGCACGGTGAAGATTGTGCGCGGCAAGCCCAAGGATATTCCGGCGCTTCTGGCCGATCTTTCGCAAATCAGCAGCAATCCGGCGCAATAGGTCCCTTCGTTAACGTTTTTCCGCTAAATCCGGGGCATTTATTCCTTGGGTTTACGGGAAAGGCACGTTAAACTAAGCGTTAAT
>CAZUYV010000198.1:0-3673 GCA_964624435.1 uncultured Micavibrio sp.
GGCTGGAGTCAAAGCATGATTGAATCTTCCCTCGCCTTCGGCAGTCCAGCGCCGCAACAGGAGCCCGGTTACAACAACTGGCGCAATTCCGTTGCCGTGTCCGCGCGCCGTCATGGTGGGGCCATGCGTTACGACCTCAATGAGCGGACAGCCGGGCCAATGCCGGTTTTTGGCTCCATGCTGGATAAAAACACCGTTGCCATGGCGCAGGCCAATGGCACGACGAGCGCCCTCGCCGACCCCGTGGCACAAACAGCGGATCGCCCGGACATCGCCTACGAAACATTGCCTGCCGAAGACGGTTACAGCTTTGGTGATGTGATCGATATGATCAACCCGCTGCAGCATCTACCCGTTGTCGGGATGCTCTATCGTAAATTCACGGGCGATACGATCAAGCCTTTTGCCTCCATCGTCGGTGGCGCCTTATTCGGCGGACCTGTGGGCGCTGTCTCCAGCACCGTCAACGCCATCGTGCATGACCGCACCGGCAAAGACATTGCCGAAAATGCCCTCTCCCTTGCGGGGATTGATATGAGCCCCTCAAAAACCGCCAAAGAAGATCTTGTTTATCTTGCGCCAAAGGAACAGGAAGAATTGCCGGGAACAACCTTGGCCGTTGCCAACCTTTCAATAGCGCGTGATGGCCGCCATAATTTCGCCAAAGCCAATCCCATCCCCATGCGCTGGAATACTTGATGAATTAACTGCGCTGGCCGAAAAGCGCGGTGCCGATACGGACATGCGTAGCGCCCAATGGAATGGCCTTTTCAAAATCACTGCTCATCCCCATGCTGAGATACGGCAAGTTCAATTCCCCCGCGAATTTTTTGAGCAAGGCAAAATGCAATCCCGCCGGTTCATCAACAGGTGGAATGCACATCAAACCTGTGACCGTGAGCCCTGCATCAACACAATATTGATGGAATGCTTTCAGGTGCTCTGGCGATACGCCCGCCTTCTGGTTCTCATCACCGGTATTGACCTGGATGAAACAGGGCAGGTTTTTATTCTGCCGCTCCATTTCCTCTTTCAGTGCATCAACCAGTTTTTCGCGGTCCAGCGTTTCAATACAATCGAACAATTCCACGGCATCGCGAACCTTGTTGGTTTGCAGCGATCCTATCAAATGAAGCTGCAGATCGGGATATTGTTTTTTGAGATCGGACCAATGGTCTTGCGCTTCCTGCACACGATTTTCGCCAAAGATGCGCTGGCCGGTCGCTAAGGCCTCTTGCAAAGATTCAACTGATTGCATCTTGCTGACGGCGACAAGGGTTGTGCTCCCCTCTTCCCGCCCGGCTGTGCGCTCGGCTTTCCTGATCTGGCGGCGGATGGTTTCAAAATTTTGGGAGATCTCTGACATGACCTCATTATAGTCGAACAAATTTATTTTTACACAAGGAACGAGAAGCGAAGTGTACGAACTGGTATATGAGCGACGAGTGGCGATGTGCAAAATTAAATTGGGAAGACTAATAAAAAAGAGGCGCCCGAAGACGCCTCTTTCTAAATCTTAGACAACTTCAAATTAGAAGTTGAACTGAACGCCGCCGAGTACGGATGTTGCATCAACATCGCCGCCTGCAGCTGCTGTTTCATGATCGATGAAGCTGATCGAACCACGGAGAGTCAGACCTTGTGTCACTGTGTACACAACGCCGCCTGTGTAACGATCTGTTTCGAGACCGCCATCAACATCTTTGTTGAGGTAGGAAGCACCGAACTGGAATGGACCAGTTGTGTAGTCAGCGCCGAGTACCCAAGTGTCGATGTCATCGGAGTCGCCTTCAACAACACCGTTTTGTGTTGTGTAAACAGCACCAACACCGAAGGCACCAATATCGAGGTCAGCACCAACGTTCCACTCTTTGAAATCTTCAGTGGTGTTGTTTGTGTCTTCTTCAATATCACCCAATGTGTAGCCTGCGCCAACAGCGAAGCCAACATTGTTGAATGTACCTTCGTAACGGATAGCGGCATCGTATGCGGAGCCGACATCATCTTCTTCGTCATCCGTAGCGAAACCAGCTGTACCAACGGAGTTACCGCCGACTTCAGGTGTGTAAGACAGACCGAACTGGAAACCAGACCAGTTTGGAGACAGGTATGTGATTTTCTCTTCTGTACCGGAGAAATCATTGTCGTAGTCCAGTTCGCCTGGTGCAACAGCTGTTACACCGTAGTTAACTGGCTGAATGTACTGACGCAGACCATCGATGTTGGCATCGGCGGAAGGAGCAGCAACTTGGAGCAGGTAAGCAGCGCCATCTTCAGAACCGAGGTTAACGCGGCCCAGAGAAGAAGACAGGTACAGGTAAGATTCTTCAACGTCGAAGCCATCGCCACCATCAACTTCGGCTTCAACGTGGAAACCGTATGTCAGACCATTGTCAGCTGTGCCTTCTGCATTGAAGTGCAGTTCGGATTCGCGGAGCATGTCAAAGCTGCGTTCTTCATCAGTACCAGCATCATCATCTTGTGACAGATAACCGATGTAGTTCTTTGTGTGACCGCCGACTGTTACGTCGACTTGCGCCATTGCAGGAGCAGCGATGGCAGATACGCCAACGATAGCTGCGGAGCAAAGCAGGATTTTTTTCATTTTAATTCCTCCAAATGTTAAACGATTTTCTTAAGGGGACCCGAAAGGATCAAAATAAGAAAACCACCCGGAACCCCGGATGATGTACTTCTTTTAGTCTTATTCGGGGGAGGGGGTCAACGCATCCGAGACATAGTTGCGACATTTTGTGACAGTCCTGTTGCACTTATGCAACAATCACGTAAGCCCCGTTAATGCAATTATGTCTTTTTCGCATGAATGTGGCGAAAGTGGCGCAATCCCTTGGTTTTCTTAGGCCGGGGGCAACCTGCCGGGAAGGCTATATGCCCTCTTGAGTGGCGTATTGGGGCATGCTAAGCAATCTAAAGGTTAACCGCAAGACAGCTTGCCGTAGGAGCCCTATAATATGAAACACGCTTTCCATTCTTTGATTTTCACTCTTGTCGCCCTGTCAGCATTATTTGCCATAACAGGTTGCAGCGGATATCGAGGTGAAGCCAAGTACCCATCGGGCCATGACCGCACGACAACCGGCGGCGATATCTACGCTGATCGCCAGTCGATTTTCGGTAAGGGCGGCCTGTCGCTGATGGGTGGCAAGGATGATGACAAAAACGATGGCTCGAATGGCATCGGCGTGAACTCTTATCTATGGCGCGCCTCACTCGACACCGTTTCCTTCATGCCTCTGGCTTCGGCCGATCCGTTTGGCGGCGTTATCATTACCGACTGGTACATTGCCGAAGAAAAACCGGATGAGCGTTTCAAGGTCAATGTCTTCATTCTGGACAAACAACTCCGCTCGAACGGCGTGAAGGTCAAAGTCTTCCGCCAGATTCAAAAGGGCGGCAAATGGATCGACTCTTCCGTGGCTGACAATACCGGCCCGCAGATGGAAGATGCCATCCTGACCCGCGCCCGCCAGCTCCGAGTGGCTGATATGGGCGGGGAATAAGCAAACCCTCTATCGAAATCAAAACCCCGCCAATGGCGGGGTTTTTCTTTTCTCCCTTGATTTCCAAGGCTTTCCCGCCTTAATACTCTATGACAACGCATATATAATAGAGAGTGGCAATGAACAGCCGGTACAATATCAAGGAAACCGAA
>CAZUYV010000199.1:0-3659 GCA_964624435.1 uncultured Micavibrio sp.
ATTCACGCCAGTGTTCGTCGTACGATGAAACATTCTCTTTCGCTCTCCACTTTAAATAACCACCAACAAAATGCCAGCCAAGGAACGGCGTCCGGCAAAGTTTGTTTCGTGACGATGATTGATGAGAAGACGCTAACATGGTGGTTTAAGGGGGCACAAGGTGCTAAACAACTTATAAACAAGAATTTATTATCTAATTGAAATATATAATGTTTTACCACCTTACCGCTTGTGCATAAATCGCCTGGAATTGTCTCTACTAAATCGGATTGAACAACCGCTGCCAGAACGCTGTTTTAACCCATGAATTTCATGGTAAAAATGAAAGCGACAAACATTGCGGAGTCCATCTATGAACCGATTCATCCTTTTGTGTTTTTCTTTTCTGTTTTTCGCCCTTCCCGCTGCTCAGGCAGAATATTTTGGCAAGATCGATAAAAAAATCTGGTCGCTCGATGCCCCAAACGGTTTTACCCGCTGGCTGATTTTACGCGAACAGGCGAAAGGCCAGCATGGCGATCTTTATCATGTTGAAGTGTTGGAATTGAAAGATGGCGCCAAGCCATGGGAATTTAAACGGCTGGAGGCTCATATGGCCCTCACCGAAAACGCCTTGCGCTGGAGCATTGGCCGGGCGATGAGCAAGGGCGATGTCTATCCCGAAACCTTCGATAACGCCTATGCGATGTGGAAGGAAGAACGTAAGCCGCCTATTTGCAAAACCAATATCAGTGATTGCCTGAAAAATGGTGACAAATAATCATTCGTTGAAGAAGGCGAAGATTTTCTCTGCCTGTGCGCGGGAAATTCCTTCGACCTTGAGCAGGTCTTCCACCCCTGCCGATTTGATGGCCTTGGCAGACCCGAAATGATGAAGCAAGGCCCGTTTACGCGCCGCGCCGATCCCAGCGATTTCATCAAGGGGGTTTTTGCCAATATCCATCTTGCGCCGTGTCCTATGCGCACCAATCGCAAAACGGTGCACTTCATCACGCAAACGTTGTAAATAATGAAGCACGGCATCGTTTTCCGGCAGACGGAATGGTGCCTTGCCCTCCATAAAGAATTGTTCGCGCCCAGCATTACGATCCGGCCCCTTTGAAATGGCGACAACCGCAAGATCATCCCAAACGCCCATCTCCACAAGAACTTCCTTCACAGCATTGAATTGGCCAAGGCCTCCATCGATCAACAGAAGATCAGGCCATTCCTCGCTCTCGCGATCAATGTCTTCCTTGATGGCACGGCCAAAACGGCGCGTCATCACTTCACGCATCATGCCGTAATCATCGGCAGCATCAGCGGTCTTGATATTGTACTTGCGATAGGCGTTTTTGCGAAACCCTTCCGGCCCCGCCACCACCATCCCGCCTACCATGTTGGTGCCCGAGATGTGAGAGTTGTCGTAAACCTCAATACGTTGCGGTGTATCATCCATGCCAAATAATTTAGCCACGCCTTCCAACAATTCATTCTCGCCCTTGCGCTCGAGAAGATGACGCTCCAGCGCGCCTTTTGCATTCTTGGCAACAAAATCGAGCAACCGTTTCCGCTGCCCCCGTACAGGCGTGGAAATAATTATCTTCCGCCCTTCTTTCTGGGTAAAAGCCTCCTGTAAAAGATCATGTTCTGAGGGCTCATGGCTGATCATGATTTCGGGAGGAACGGGCTTCCCGTCATAAAACTGGGCAAGAAAATCAGAGAGAATATCGGCCGGCGTTTCCTCGGGATCATGCTTGGGAAAGTAGGCGCGATTGCCAAAATTCTGCCCACCGCGGAAGAAGAATATCTGGATGCAGCTTTTCCCCTCGCGTTGATAAAACGCCGCGACATCGGCGTCCTTCATCCCAACGACATTAATATCCTGATGACTCTGAATAGCGGAAAGCGCCCGGATACGGTCACGATATTCAGCGGCGAGTTCGAAATCCATCTCCTCGCTCGCAGTTTCCATGATTTCCTTGAATTCCTGCTGGATGATGCGGGAATCCCCGTTTAGAAATGCGCGTGCCTGATCGACTGACTTCGCATATTCTTCTTTGGTAATTTTATTCACGCATGGCGCCGTGCAACGCTTGATATGATATTGCAGGCACGGACGTTTGCGGGCCGCGAAATAGGAATCGGTGCAATTGCGTAATTTGAAAATGCGTTGAAGCGTATCAATGGTATGGTTGACCGCGCCTGCGCTGGCGAAAGGGCCATAATATTCGCCCTTGTCGCTTCGCGCGCCGCGATGTTTTTTAACCTGCGGATAATCATGGTCGGTGGTCACGAGGATGTAGGGGAAAGATTTGTCATCTTTCAGAAGGATATTATAGGGCGGCAAGAGTTTTTTAATGAGATTGGATTCAAGAAGCAACGCCTCAACTTCGGAATTGGTTGTAATAAATTCCATCGTCACAGTTTCCGCGACCATGCGTTTAAGCCTCGTCGGCAGTTTTGCCACATGTGAATAGGTCACGACCCGTTTTTTCAGGGCGCGCGCCTTCCCAACGTAAAGGACATCCCCCTTTTCGTTGATCATCCGGTAAACACCGGGTTTTTCGGGAAGCCGTTTGGCGTAATCGCGGATTAGCTCCGCACCCCTGTCTAGCGCACTGATACTCATTCTTTTATTATTTAGGGCAGAGAAGCCCTATCCGCAACTTGTCTTGGGCGGAAAGGTATGGTTATCTCCGCTTTCTGGTTCTTTTGTACGCGGGTATGGCGGAACAGGTAGACGCACAGGACTTAAAATCCTGAGGGCTTTGGCCCGTACCGGTTCGATTCCGGTTACCCGCACCAATCCCTTATATCAGAGCGAGATTTTGACCGGAGGATTGAATGCTCAAGGCATTGGCATCGCCGCCGAGCCGCGCAATCATGGAAATCACTTCGCTGGTTGCCTGATCCAGCACGTCATTGTCCGTAGAGCGCAGGACAAGGCTCAGCCCCAATATCCCACCACGGAAATGCGGGTAGCTGCCGATAATCACATTGGCGTATTTCTTTTGAATATCCTCCAGTGGCTGCGCGATTTCACTTTCAACCAACGAGCAGGCGATCGTGTTAGACAACATGGGGAGACCGTGGGTCAGGCGCGTTTTCACATCATCGAACATGGCCTGCATGATGCGCGGGACGCCTGCCATCACAAACACATTTTCCATCTGGAATCCGGGTGCGCCGCTAACGGGGTTGTTGATCAGACTGGCCCCAATCGGGATCATTGCCATTTTCTTGCGTGGCGGTGTTACTTCGACCTCGCCGCCATAATGACGGACAAGAATGTCATACGCTTCTTTGTTGAGTTCCAACGTCGTGCCAAACGCCTTGGCGATGGCTTCGGACGTAATATCATCATGGGTGGGGCCGATACCGCCGGTCGTAAAAACATAATCGAATTTCCGGCGCAACTCATTGACGGCAAATATGATTTCATCCCCAATATCGGGCACAACCCGCACTTCGCCCAAAACGACGCCAATCCCGGCCATGTTTTCGGCAATCCAGGACGTATTGGTATCCCGGGTCCGGCCGGACAGGATCTCATTTCCCACCACAACCAGCGCCGACCGGTATAAATCCTTGTTTTCACCCATTTTCATGACACATTATCTTACAGTTCGTCAGAATTTACATGCAAATATATAATGTAGCGGCTATATCGTTACCAG
>CAZUYV010000200.1:0-3650 GCA_964624435.1 uncultured Micavibrio sp.
GCGGCCTGCCTATTCAACAGGACACGCAGGAGGCAACGGACGGCGATATAACGCCGCTCTGGAAGATTGAAAAACATGCGATTGAAAAGGCTATTGAGGTTTGTGAAGGCAATATCCCGAGGGCCGCCGCCATGCTCGAAATATCTCCCTCCACTATCTACCGCAAGAAGATGACATGGGACCGCGGGGCCGGAAACGGCGGAAGCGCCTATATCTAGCTCAGCTTGACCAAATCCTTTGAAGCTCCTAGTCTTTGTTGCACACCAATCAGCAAACGGGGATCATCATGCTCAAGGAATTTAAGGAATTTATTGCGCGCGGCAATGTCATCGACCTTGCCGTCGGTATCATTATTGGTACGGCCTTTACCGCCGTCGTCAACTCCGTTGTGGGCGACCTGATTATGCCGCTCATCGGCGTGGTCATGAGCGGCATCGATTTCTCCGATCTCTTCATCCCCCTCGATGGCAATGAGTATGCGACACTAAAAGCCGCAAAAGATGCTGGCGCACCGCTTGTCACATACGGACAATTTATCAACGTCATCATCAATTTCCTGATCGTATCGTTCGTGGTGTTCATCCTCGTGAAGAATGTCAACAAACTGAAACGCAGATCCGAAGACCCGAAAACAGCGGATGTGCCGCCACCAGCCGATATCCAACTCCTCACGGAAATCCGGGATCTTTTGAAGAAATAGAATTTATCTAGATTAGTGACAATTACGATTTGCTGCCACTAATACTCCATCATTGTTGGGACGCATGATGCAACTGTGCCCATGGTTCCCTGCGGGCATAGGAATCCCTTTTTCTAGAATAAAATTTTTTGAAACCCCGCCCTTTAAGCCCGATGGAAAATAAGTGATAGGCGATACAATACGAAGGACTGAGGGATCACTTGTCTTTTCCAGTTTTCCTTCATAAACAAGCTTTGCGATACCGAAAAGATTCGGCAAGATTTCATATTTTTCTGCTATACGATGACTAATAACCTGTGTCGGATCAATATTCATTATCCCAGCCGGATAAAATTTTATGGCGTAGTCCCAAAGATCTTTGTCGAATTCTGGTTGAGCGGGCGCACCAGCGCTGCCTTTTATCCAAGGATCGTATTCCACTCGATCCTTATAAATGGTTACTTTTTTGAATGATTGTTGACGAGAGTTATTATTGGCCGGCCCGCCGAGCCATTTTTCAAGATTTTGTTTACAATCTCTTGTCAGAAATGTGATTTTTTCTTTGGACAGGTTAATAATACCATTTGCTGAAATGTCAGCATCCTGATCTTTTGAAGGTTGAAGTTTTTCATGGGTCGAAATCAGATAAACATGATTAATATATTCTCCGCCTTCAATGAAATTATAAATGATGGGGTTGTTTGATAATAAAATGATTTGAAGTGGCTTATTCTGCTTTTTTACTGAAATTTCTGCGGCGCCCGTAAACCCACCCGTTTGCCCTACAGTAGTTACAGAAGATACGTATGAGCCCTGGTGAGAATCTACAATGATAAGTCGTGTATCATTTGAAATGAACGGGACTTCACATTTAGGCGTAACGCTAGAATCTCTTTCGTGAATTTTCTTAGTCCTTAAAGCTTCTTGATAAGCATTTTGTTCAAATTCGGAGATCATGCCATTCTTATTTGTATCAACAATATTGTAAGCATTACGTGCTAATACTGTAATTTCTTCCGCTGTAACACGGCCATCCTTATTGGGATCAAGTGCTAAAATATTCTCAATTACACTATCATTATTTCTTTGCTCGCGACCTTTGTGCGGATCATTTTCTGAACTCATCTCTTGATAGGATAAAATTCCATCATTATTGCTGTCATAAACACGCAATTCATTAACAGGGTCTTCTCTCTGGATGTGCGCTAAACGGGCAGTCCCCTCAAGATTCCTATTTTTATTCTTTCTTTGAAAAAGTTGTTGAATCTCTTGGAAAGTGACCTGACTGTCAAAATTTAGATCGTATTCCAGAAGATTTCGAAGACGTTGTAATCTTTGTCTACGCAAAAAATCTTCCTGGGCATTTTTCATGTCATTATATGTCACGGACATCCCATCACTCGCGGCTTGTTTCAGGATTGAAATATACCGCAGCACAAACTCTTCCGGGCTTACATTCGCATTCAAATAACTGGCAAAAATATCAGGAACCTGCACATAGTCTCCACCTTTGATTTTATCTGTCCGGAAAGAATTAGTGTCTGGAAATACATATTGGGCCGCTTGTGCTACTGGCGGAGCAAAAATAGGCCATATTAAAAACGCCAAGAATGCTAATTTCTTCATATTGCGCTCCCAAACAGAAAGATAAAAGTCTATTTCATAATAATGAATAAACAGGAAATTGACAAAAAAGTCGCTAGAAATGGCAGCATCTGGCCGCAACGGCGATAGGAGGGTAAGATTTTATAAATATTGCTTGATAAACCCCCCCGACTTCCCTATTTTCCCCTCGACCAGACCTTAATTTATGTGGGGGTATAGCTCAGCTGGGAGAGCGCTTGCATGGCATGCAAGAGGTCGTCGGTTCGATCCCGATTACCTCCACCAATTTCTTCAAATACTTACATTTACCTATCCTTTCAAAGCCTGCTTCGTTGCAGGCTCTTTGCTTTATTGCCCCTTCCGGAAGAACGGGAATTTGGTTAATATAGGCCGTTAGTTCAAAAGGTTAATAAATTATGAAAAAATTGAGTGGCATTCTTTTTGCAGTTATGGTAATAACCTCGCTGTCGGGATGTGCGAATACAGCCCAGGGCGTTGGCAAAGACCTTGAAAACATGGGTCAATGGGTCCAGACGAATACTTAGGATTTTCGCCTGAACCGCACCGGCCCTTAACAATACGACTGGAGAGAAAACATGATCCGTTTTATTTTTGTATGTATGACGCTGGTTGCCCTGTCGATCCTCACCCTTGCCGGGCAATATATGATGCACGGCATAGAAGAGGCGAGAATGACTGTCGCGGCTCGCAATGCGGACACAGTAAAGGCGGTTGATCAAGCCACGGCACCAACGGGCCCGTCCTTTGAAGAAATTTATGCGATGATGCCCGCGCCGACACCTGCGGCCCCATCCACCAATCCGGAAGATTTGAACGCTATTGAGGCCGCCGCCGGTGAAGATACTTTCTCCGCCCCTTTTACAGGGATCGCGCCAAAAGCGCTCGCCGATGATGTACCTGAAGCTGCTGTAGCAGAAACACCGGCCCTTGAAAATTCATCGAACTAGACCAAACCTCCATTGTGCAAAATAAAAAACCGGGCCATTACAGCCCGGTTTTTTTATGCCTGAAAATCTGCGTTCCTAGAAACGCTTGCTCAGGTTGAAATAGACCTTCGGATCTTGCGAATTCTCTGTCGCAACGCGGCGGGTCAGTGGCTTGGCGACAGCTAAGCCAGCCTCAACATCGAATGGCAGGTCAATACGGACACCCACGCCGACGGAGGCGATGGAATCACGTTTCTGCGCGATAGTGGTCGCATCATTGTTCCAGACCGTACCAACATCATAGAAGCTGTAGAGCTGGTAGTTCTCAATAAAGCGTGTATCGAACTTCACAGGGTCTTTCCATTGCAGTTCAACCTTACCGGCAATACCTTCATCGCCAGTGACTTCGGATGGATCAT
>CAZUYV010000201.1:0-3642 GCA_964624435.1 uncultured Micavibrio sp.
GGCTGGCTCATCATCAACGGCTGGCGGCGCAATGGCTTCACCTTCCGGTGTTCCATATGTCGCATCAAGATCGATAACTTCACGCAGGAGAATGTCACCTTTTTGCAGCGCTTCATACCAGGCAAGTAAGGATTCAATGGCTAGCGGGCTTTCGCAAATCCCCCCAATCATCAATTCACGTCCGGCCTCGATACGCTTTGCAATCGCGATCTCGCCTTCACGGGAGAGCAGTTCAACCGAACCCATCTCGCGCAGGTACATCCGCACAGGGTCATCAGTACGGCCCGTGTCATCGGCGGAAATATTCCCGCCGGATTCATAATCATCTTTGGTTTCTTTTTCGGTTTCTTCGGCTTCTTCTTCGCCGCCATCCGACATCTGGATGCCGACATCTGACAGCGTCGACATTGCATCTTCAATTTGTTCGGACGTGAACGCATCAGCCGGCAGAGCGGCATTCAGTTCATCATACGTGATGTAACCCCGTTCCTTGCCTTTTGTAATGAGTTTCTTGACGATCTGCGCCAACGACCCTTTTGGCGTGCTTCCTGAGGAAGCGCCTTCGGCGGACTCGTCTTCGCTGTCCGCGTCCTTGGCCTTATCCCCCTTGACGGTCTTCAGCGCCTTGGCAGGTTTTTTCACCGGTGCTGTTTTGGGAGCGGGTTTCTTGGTCGTGGTTTTCGTGGTCGCCATATGTCTCTGTAATCCTACCTAATATGATTCGCTCATTAGACCGGAATTCGCTTAAAATTCAAAGCCCTTGATGCAGTTTTTTAACCATCCGAAGACTTGCGAATATCGCGCAAAGCCTTCAGGCGGTTTTCATTATCCTCGTTCAAATCTTCCATCAGGGCCGCCTTGGCCCGATCGAGGTCACCCTGCGAAGATTGCGCCTCCATGGTTTTCCATGCCTCCCTCCATCCGGCCAGCGCATCGAAAGGTTCCTTTTGAACCTTCGCAAACGATGCGTGGGTGTAGATGGAGTCGCTGAGGATCCGCTGTAATTCCCCGTCAAATCCTTGATCTATCAAATGGGTTTTCAGGCCCTGTTCGTCAAGATCCGGATTTTGCCCAAGTGTAGATAGAACAGCCTGACGCAAGCGGTCAAGCGCATTCTCGGGCAAATGCAGGTGGCCGAACTCTTCCTCCACCTCATGAAAAATGGCGGGATTGTTGATGGTCGAGGCCAAAAGCGCCATCGGGATCAGAGCAAAGCGGGAGAAGGACGGACGTTTGAGGCTGCTAACAGACTGCATCTGCTCAGGTTTTCCCCATTTTCCACCATATTGGCGCTGATTTTGGGGCTGCCACGGCTGCTTGGCCGCCTGCACTGGGGCAAAGGCTTTGCGGACTTTTTCCCGGAATGCCTCTTTGTAATAATGTTGAACCGTTCTATCGGCGATGCGACCCGCCTCTTCGTCCAAAGTTTTCGACAGGCCGGCCCGCTCCTCAGGAGTCGCAAAATCCCGGCCTTCCGTGTGATCCATCCACAGGAAATCCACAAGGTTTAAGGCTCCCTCAAGAACCGCCTGAAGCGCAGATGCACCCTTTTCCTGAACCAGCGAATCCGGGTCTTCGCCATCAGGAAGGAAGGCGATCTTGGCGCTGTGATCAGGCTTGATCAATGGTAACAAACGCGCACAAGCCCTTGACGCGGCTCGCCTTCCGGCTGTATCGCCATCAAAGCACAGAATAGGAACTTTTGAATCCTGCGGGATCATCTTCCAAAGCACCATGATCTGGTCTTCAGTGAGCGCTGTGCCGAGCGGCGCGACCGCCCCCCGGAAACCTGCACGGAAACAGGCAATTACATCGAGATAGCCTTCAACAACAATAACCGGCTGACCGTCCGCAGCCGCTTGGCGCGCATGTGGCTCACCATACAGCATCCCGCCCTTATGGAATAAAGGCGTATCGGTTGAGTTAATATATTTGGGCGGCTTGAAATCACCGCGGTCCGGCGCCCGCAGATGCTCGGGCAAAATACGCCCCCCAAAGGCCACGATGCGCCCCCGGCGATCCGGCACGGGGAACATCACACGCTCCCTAAAAAAAGCGTATGGTTCCTTGGACTTATCAGAGGTCTTTAAGAGTCCTGCCTCGATCATTTGCGGGTCAGTGTACCCCATTTGGGTCAGGTGTTTGCGCAAGGCCTGACGATCTTCGGGCGCATAACCAACACGGAAGGAATTGATGATGTCCTCAGGCACGCCGCGTTCTTTGAGCATATACTCCCGCGCCGTCTTGGCACCGGGTTCTCGCAAGGCTTTTTCCATGAACTTCGCCGCCTCATCCATGAGGGTGTAGAGGCTTTTCTCTGTCTTGGCCCTCTCGATTTCCTGCGGGCTTGATTGGGGCACCTGCATCCCGGCCTTGAGGGCCAGCGACTCGACCGCCTCAATAAAGGAATAGTTTTCGAGGTTCATGATGAAATCGAAGGCGCTGCCGTGCGCACCGCAACCAAAGCAATGATAAAACTGCTTGTCGTCATTGACGTAAAAGGATGGAGACTTTTCATTATGGAATGTGCAGCAACCCTTGAATTCCCGCCCTGCCCGCGTGAGCTTGACCTTTTTACCCACGATTTCCGACAGGGTAATACGTGATCGTAGCTCGTCCAGAAAACGCGGGGGAATTGTCATACGATTATAGATATCAGGTCATACAACCAATGTCATTCTAGACTTTTACGGGAACAAAGAATATCTAAAGAATATCTTATGAATCCTAAGGTTGTATTCACTAGAGCCAAATTCGACCAAAAATACCTTCCGCGTATGACTTGTACAAAATATGAGTTTTTTCTGAACATGTGTACAAACTCAATCATTTGTTGTGGGGGGTCAGAATGTCCTTATTTAAACCGAGCAGCCAGCACGAGATGGCCGCAAAGCTCGAAGCACTAAACAAATCTCAAGCCGTTATCGAATTCAATCTCGATGGAACCATCATCACCGCCAACAGCAATTTTCTTGGCGCCATCGGTTATGCCCTCGATGAAATTCAGGGCAAACATCACCGGATGTTTGTAGAGGCCGCTTATGCCGCTTCTTCCGATTACGCGGCTTTTTGGGACAGCCTCAGACGCGGGGAATTTCAAGCGGCGGAATATAAACGCCTCGCTAAAGGTGGAAGAGAAATCTGGATTCAGGCTTCCTACAACCCGATCTTTGACAAAAACGGCAAACCCTACAAAGTCGTAAAATATGCGACAGACATCACGCAGCAGACCTTGCAGAATTCCGATTATAAAGGCCAGTTGGATGCCATCGGCAAATCCCAGGCGGTGATTGAATTTAATCTCGATGGCATCATCATCACCGCGAATGAAAACTTCCTGCAGACAGTTGGGTATCGCCTTGATGAAATCAAGGGCCAACATCACCGCATGTTCGTTGAGGCCAGCTACGCCACATCGAATGATTATGCAGCGTTCTGGGATTCTCTCCGCCGTGGAGAATTTCAGGCGGCGGAATATAAACGCCTTGGCAAAGGTGGCAAAGAAGTCTGGATTCAGGCTTCCTACAATCCGATCTTTGACCCCAGCGGAAAACCGTTCAAGGTCGTCAAATATGCAACCAACATTACAGATCAGGTAAACAACCGCGCCGAAAAGGCCCGGATTGGCGGCATGGTGGATCA
>CAZUYV010000202.1:0-3641 GCA_964624435.1 uncultured Micavibrio sp.
AAAATCTGATTGAATAGACCAACAACGACGACCAGTTAGGAAAAGCCATGGGCCACGACCAAACAACGCCAGTCTCCGTAGATCCAGAAAGCCTGAAACAGGCACAAGGCATCTGGCATAACTTTACCGGCATGATCAAATACGGCGTGATCGCCAATGTTATCCTGCTCCTGCTCATGGCCTATTTCCTGACCTGATCTGCCGCTCGTTAACCATCTAACTCCTTTATAACTTTAGTGTTTTTGTAACCTTTTCATCGCATGATAGAGGCGGTGACGTGTCTCTTCGGCCCGTTCAAAAGGAACAAAAATATATGAAAATCAAGGAATTAACTCAATGTTCCGCGATTCTTCCCGCCATGGCTTTGCCGGGGCGGAAATGGTTTATGCTGGGATTTTTACTGCTGGCCGCCTTTATCGCCTGCCTTCCCCCCGCCCAGGCCCAAAACAAGGGGAAAGCCTTTGTCCCTGTGCTGGTGGGGAAAACCGCCCATGGCGGCGCGATCGGCAGCAACATTATCGTTCAACAAGATCCCGGCAAAAAAGTAACGCAGGAACGCATCCGCCAGACAATGGGCGCTGTACTTGCCGGCAAAATCGCTCCCAATAACATCATCCCGTTGGGACTTGAAGGAACATCGACTTGGCTCGCCTTCAAACTGCTCAACAAGGATGCAGGCGAAGACTGGGTGCTCGATCTTGGACGCGTGATGGATGGACGCAGTGGTCATCTTGAAGCTGTCCGTGTTTATGAGATGCCCCTCGCTTATCCCGGTGCAATTGAAAAACCACAATTTTATTTAAACGACATAACGACCGACACCGATGACGGCTATTACAAAATCCGCGTCGCACCACAAACGCAAAAGCTGATCATTCTGAATATTATCCCGGGTAGCGGTCTGCCTGTTACAATTGCGCCGATGCTGCATGAAGACAAGGCTATGACTGATGTGGTGTATGGTAATGCCTTCACGGATGTATTCTATACTCTCTTTCTAATGGGCTTTGCCACGCTGGCGCTTGCTGTTGGACTCTATCATCGCAAGGCCTCAACGATTGTATTCAGCGCCTATTTCTTCCTGCTGGCCCTTACTTACACGCTCTTTGAAAATTATGGCGCCGATACATCTTTCAGTTCCTTTAAATCCATGGCGGTATCACTTGGGCTCGGCCATGCTTTGCTGGCGCTGATCAGCACCAAGATCTTTTGCAATATCAATCAATCGCGCGTCACAGAACGCTATATCCTGTACGGCTTGATGGGGTTGAGTGCGCTGGCCAGTGGCGTCACTCTCATCTTCCCGCTTTCCGATGGCGTTCTGCAAAGTTCAATCACACAAGGTATTCCTTTCGCAGTCTATCTGGTTGTCACGCTCATGAGCTACGCCCAGATGATGAGCAAGAATATTCGCGGCTATTCCTATTTCCTCTCATGGCTGTTCCCGCTCGCTGGTTTCATTATTACGGCGCTTGCCACCGAAGGCATCTTGCCGATGTCGGCTATTACTTTGAATGCGCTCTGGATTTCTTACCTGCCGCAAGGGCTACTGCTCAGCATTGCCCTGATGCGTCACCTGCGACTGGCAGACCGTGAAGAAGGATCTGCCGTTGACGCCGTACCTTCCGAAGTCCTGAATCTTAAAAAATTGAAACAGACACGTGATGATGGGGACCATTCGCGTCTGCTGCGTGTCATCGAAAAAGAACGGGATTTGCTGGCCGACCTGAAACAGCGTGAGGCCACACGCCTTGAAGAAATGCGCCGTGCAAAGGAAGAAGCCGATGAAGCCAACCGGGCCAAATCCGCCTTCCTGGCTGTGGTCAGCCATGAAATCCGCACGCCAATGACGGGTATCATGGGGATGGTGCGCCTCCTGCTCGATAGCAATGTCAGCCGCCAGCAAAAAGATTATGTGTTGACCATTCAGGAATCTGGCGATGCGATGCTGGGTCTTTTGAATGATATTCTGGACTTCGAAAAGATTCAGCGCGGGAAGATGGAGCTGGAGAATATCAGCTTTGACCTTCATCGTTTGATCCAAGGTGTTGTTGCCCTGATGTCCGGTCATGCCGCACAAAAACAGGTAACACTCTCGGCACGAGTCGATGATGACTTGCCGCGTTTTGTGAAGGGAGATCCAACACGTCTGCGTCAGGTGTTGTTAAACCTAATGGGGAATGCGCTGAAATTCACCGAAAAAGGCAGCGTTACGCTGCTGATTAAAAACCTCCAGAATTCGGATGGGGAATCCAGCAACAACAACCAGTTCATGATTTACTTTGCCGTCACTGACACCGGGATTGGTATTTCTGAAACGGCACAGAAGAATTTGTTCTCGCCCTTTGCACAGGCCGATTCAACGATTGCGCGGAAATTCGGCGGCTCCGGCCTTGGTCTTGCTATCTCCAAGGGTCTGGTCGAAGCCATGGGCAGCACAGTAAATATCAATAGCCAGCCGGGTGAAGGCAGCACGTTCTTCTTCACCCTGAAAATGGAGCGTGGAATTTCATCGCTACAAGACAGCGCGAAGAAGGCACCGGAACGCCTCGTCGATATTCCCAAAATTGATCCACTCAGGATCCTCGTCGTTGACGATAACACCATCAACCGCAAAGTAATCGGCAGCTTTTTGGCGCAGGACAATCACATCCTGACATCATCCACGACCGCGGAAGATGCGCTTGAGAAAATTGAAGCGCAGGATTTCGATCTCGTGCTGATGGATATTGAATTGCCGGGTATCTCCGGGAATGAAGCCACCAAGACTTTGCGTGGCCATTCCAATCCAATGAAGGCCCACTTGCCTGTCATTGCCCTTACGGGGAATATCGGCAAGGATGATATGGGGCGTTATCTGGCCGATGGCATGAACGATATGATCCCCAAGCCGATTGATCCTGATCAGCTGCGCAGCAAGATCGTCGAAGTGATGACACGTTCCAACGAACGCGAGATCAGATCGCCCGTGATTACAACAGTTCAGGAAGCGGCGCCTATCGCTACACCTGTCCCTGTAGAACCTATCGCCCTCACAGAGCAGCCCCCTACCATACCGGTTGACGTCGATGCGACTGTCTTTAATCCGCAAATGTTGCAAAGCCTGAAAGACGCCATTGGTGGCGATCAGTTGCAAAAGCTGCTGGATGAATTGATTGAAAAAACCGATGACATCCTCAGCGGGATGGATCTTGCTTCACGTGCTGGAAATATGGAGCTTCTCTCGGTCCGCGCGCACGAACTTAAAGGTATGGCCGGGAATTTTGGCCTCGTGGAAATTAGCGAAATCGCGGGCACCACGGAACAGAAAGCCAAAACCAACGAACAGGATGGTATTACCGATCTGGTAAAAAGCCTGCCGGCAGCGCGGGAGCGTGCACAGCAGGCTTTAAAAACCTGGGTCGGTGGTAGCGCGAACTAGCCGACGATTTCTTCGTCCTTAAAGAATTGCGCGATTTCGATTTTCGCATTCTCCAGAGAATCAGAACCATGAACGGAATTTTCACCGATCGATACGGCGAATTCCTTGCGGA
The DNA here is from genome assembly GCA_964624435.1 of uncultured Micavibrio sp. Classification (GTDB taxonomy): domain Bacteria; phylum Pseudomonadota; class Alphaproteobacteria; order Micavibrionales; family Micavibrionaceae; genus Micavibrio_A. The sequence goes on from CAZUYV010000202.1 coordinate 3,534, forward strand.
TGGTGCCGGGGGCCGCTTCGGCCGGATTTGTTGCACCCATAACTTCGCGATTCTTGGCAACGGCGTTTTCGCCTTCCAGAACCTGAACGACAACCGGTTCGGATGTCA